>JBDTMS010000327.1:0-5297 GCA_039934195.1 Betaproteobacteria bacterium | reverse complement strand
CTGCTGATTCAGAATATGTTCAGCATCCTGGTTTGGTTAACCCCGGTGTATTACCAACCCGAACAACTTGGCGCCAAAACCAGACTGATCACTCAGCTCAACCCGCTGACCTACGTAATGGAAGTCGCCCGAGCCCCGTTCCTCAACGAGATGCCATCCTTGTCGACCTGGCTCATCGCGCTTGGCGTGGCTTTGTTAGGCTGGACGCTAACGCTCGGATTGTTTGCGCGTACCCGCGCGCGCGTACCGTACTGGTTGTAGAGGGCGGGCACTATGCAAGATCGCGTAATTTTCACCGACGTCACCGTCGACTTCCCGATCTACGACGTCCACGCACGCTCGCTCAAGCACAAGCTCGTCCTCGATAAAGTCTCAAGCCTGGTGTCCAGGGGCGTCGCCAATGTCGGAGGCAGCGTACGCCACGACCTCGGCAGTGTCGTGATTGTGCGGGCGCTCGATGCCGTCAGTTGTACGCTTGCCGACGGCGACCGCGTAGCGCTGCTTGGACATAACGGCGCTGGCAAGACAACGATGCTCAGAGTGGCGGCCGGCATCTACGAGCCCACCGGCGGCGAAGTATCTACGCGCGGCCGTGTCATGCCGCTGTTCAATATGATGGAGGGCATGGCACCTGACGCCACTGGCGTCGAGTTGTTAGAAATCCGAGGTGCATTGCTGGGACTCTCCGATCAAGAAATCAAGGAACACATTGTCGAGATCGAGGCGTTTTGCGAGCTGGGCGAATACATCAACATGCCCGTGCGCACCTACTCCACCGGCATGTTGGTGCGCCTCGCATTCGCAATTACGACGGCGGTCGACTGTGACGTTCTAGTCATGGACGAGTTCATCGGCGGTGGGGACGCGTCCTTCTTCGACCGCGCAAAAATAAGGCTCAAAAGATTTGTGGAGCGTGCGAGCGTTCTTCTGGTCGCGACGCACAGTCCAGGTACGGCGCGTGAGTGGTGTAACAAGGCGATGCTGCTACAGCACGGCCGATTGCTCGAGTTCGGATCGGTAGACGCTGTGCTCGCCAGTTATGAACGCATAGCACACGCGGGCTAACGACAAAGCCACGATCACCATTGTCATGACGCGCGCGTTCGACCTCACTCCGTCTACACCGCTTACGCCGGGGAATGCGGTTGCCGCGATCATCCACACCGAAGATGGGCGCTATCTACTGCAGCATCGTGACGCTATTAGCACGATCTTCTATCCGGATCATTGGGGTTGTTTCGGGGGGGCGATCGAATCTGGTGAGTCACCGCTCGATGCGCTGAGCAGGGAATTGCAAGAGGAGATCGCGTTCAGTGTCGACGGCTATACAGTGAATATGTTCGGGCACTTTCGCTTTAGTGTCGAGGCAGCCGGATTAGCCGCGCTGGACCGCTTCTACTTCGACATCACGATCGATGCGGAGATTTTCACTGAGCTACGTCTGTCCGAGGGCAGCGCCATGGAACTGGTCGAGAGCCAACGTGCGCTTCACCAATTACGTCTTGTTCCCTATGACGGATTCGCCCTCTGGCTGCATCGCTATCAAGGCATGCTGAGGCCTCCAGGTAGTATGCCGAATAGGGCCTAGGGAAGCCCTGACAAGTCTTGCGACACGCAACCCAATATTCTGTCGTCTCTAATAGAGGGACCGGGGTGATTGGGCCGATGGCCGCGTGGGCTCCTCCTGGTGTAGGCGGGCTACGCGGCGTCCTCGCCCTCTTGCCTCGGCCCAAATCACCCCGGTCGCGCACGCAAGACTTGTTCAGAGCTTCCCTACCTCGATACATCGCCGAGCGGCGTTGTATTCTTACAGCATCGCTCTTCGTCTGGACGTATTGTGGCAATACTATTCATGGTTCCGGGAAGGCAATGCATGTACTGGTAACCGGAGCCGGTGGCTTCAGCGGGGCGCACATGGTCATGGCGCTTCTTCAGCGCGGCCACCGTGTGAGCGCGTGCGTAGGCTCGTCACGTGGCCGCCTGCCGGAAACTGCGGAGCAACTCGGCGAGGTCGAAATCATTGCTGGGGATCTCGCTGGAACGCTCGACTTGCCAGGTGGGCTCGATGCGATCGTGCATGCGGCAGCGCGTTCGCCTGCAGCGGGCGTAACAGTTGATAACCTGGTGCGAGATAATGTTAGTGCGACGGCGCGCCTGGTGAATCACGCGAATCGTCAGGACATAGGTGTCTTTCTCTATTTTTCCAGTCTGTCGGTCTACGGCCGGATTGCGGTTCCCATCGTGAACGAGACAACACCGATGGTCGACCTGGACGCATATGGGCTGACCAAACGTCTTGGCGAGGAGATGCTTATTGGACAAGCGGAGCGGATGCGCTCGCTCTCTATAAGGCTGCCGGGGGTGATCGGGCGAGGTTCGGTACGCAACTGGTTGACGAATGTTCTCAGCGCAGCACGTGAAGGGCGCGAGATCGCAATATTCAATCCTGAGGCGCCGTTCAATAACGCGGCGCATGTTGACGATCTGGCGCGTTTCGTTTGCGACCTGCTGGAGGACGACTGGTCGGGAGCCGACGCAGTTACCATAGGCGCAGCGGGCCAAATGAAGGTGGGTGAGGTCGTGCGACTGATCAGCGAAGCCTTCGGCGATCGCTCCCGTGTACGCATCGAACCTGGGCGCGAGCCGAGCTTCCTTGTGTCGAGCGATCGCGCTCGAGAACGCTATAGTTACCAGCCGATGGCAATAGCCGACATGCTATCTCGCTTTGTTGCGGAAAATTCAGCACTCTAATTGCTGCTCGGAAAATCGGAGTCGCGTTTGATTTCGCCAAATCCTTTTTTCGTTTCGTTCGAAGCGTACATTCGAAGACACAAGCTAACGCGCGAACTGGCTAGCATCGCCTTGTCGGCGCTGGATAGCGTTTTCTCCATACCGGTGTATCTTGCTCGCGTTCGCTTCCTGCGCATTACTGCGCCCGGGCGCATCGGTCATCTTGCCATTGAGCCGGATATCTTCATCAAAGAACGCTTGCTCGGCCAGCGCCCGTATTACTTCGGGATTCTGATCAGCCCGCCCGGTATCGCGGCCAACGAGTGTCTGCTCGACTACTGGAGCCGCTACATCACGATCGTGCGCTCGCCGTTCTGGGCGCGGATCATGAATCGGCTCTATCGCCACCCCTATCTGCAGTACGACGCCAGCCGCTACAGCCTCGCGATCAACGAAACCGCGCCGTTCATAGCAGTGCAAAAGCAGTGGGGCAAACGGTCGCCGCTGCTGAGCTTGACTGAAACGCATCGGCGCAACGGACGTGCGGCCCTCGCCGAGATGGGCGTGCCGGCGGACGCGAAGTTCGTCTGTTTTCATTGCCGCGAAGCGGGCTACTCGCCGTCGGACGAGGCGCTGCATTCGTTCCGAAATTGCCGCATCGAGAATTATCTGCCGGCAATAGCGGCGCTTACTGCGCAGGGCTATTGGTGCATCCGCATGGGCGACCCGACGATGCGTCCAGTGCAGCCGATGGCAAACATGATCGATTACGCCCACCACAGCGCGCGCAGCGACTGGATGGACGTGTTCCTGTGCGCAAGCTGCAGTTTTTTTCTCGGCAGCTCGTCCGGATTGCTGTTCGTGGCGAGCATATTCGGCAGGCCAAGCGGGTCCGCAAATCACGCGCCGATGTCTACAGTGCTCGCGTTCAACGCCGGCGACGTCGCGATACCGAAACTGCTGTGGTCGGAAACCGAGAGGCGCTACCTCTCGTTTCCTGAAGTGTTCGAGTCCGAAGCCGGCAACTTTCGCTTCACCCCATTGTATTGGAAGAACGGCATCGCGCTGGTCGATAACGCCGCCGAGGACATCCGCGATCTCGCGCAGGAAATGCTGGAGCGGCTCGAAGGCCGCGCGGTGTACTCGCCTGACGACGAGGCGCTGCAGACGCGGTTTCGCGCACTCATGCGTCCCGGCCACTACAGCTTCGGCGGAGAGAATCGGGTGGGCCGGGATTTTCTGCGAAAATATCGGGAATATTTGGGACACCGCGATTTGCTGCACCACGGCTTGGACCCCACGGCGGTTAGGTGATGTACGCCCGCGTCCGGATACGCGCGAACCGTTTCAATGCCGGCCCGATGCAGCCGGTTTTACCGCGCTCCAGGAGACTCGATAACTTTGTCCGGCCAACCCAGGCTCGTCCGAACCAACGCGCTGGCCAATCTGCTGGGTCAGGGCTGGGGCGCGATGCTCCAGCTGGTGCTGCTGCCGTTCTATCTCAAGCTGCTCGGCATCGAAGCGTATGCGCTGGTTGGGCTGTACGTGATGCTGATTACGACCGTGCAGGTGTTCGACCTCGGCTTGGCGCAAACGTTGAATCGCGAGCTCGCGCGGCTGTCGGCAACACCGCAAACCGCCGGCGACGCACGCGATCTGGTCCGCACGCTCGAGCTTGTGTACTGGGCAATGGTGATCGTCATCTGTGCACTGCTCCTCCTCGCATCGCCCTGGATCGCCGGCCATGCCCTGAACGCCGCAACCATACCGCCGGCGACATTGAGCCTGGCCATTTCGTTGATGGTGGTCGTCATCGCCATGCAATGGCCGGCCAACTTATATGCAAGCGGCCTGATGGGACTGCAGCGACAGGTGCTCGTCAACGCCGTGCGGGTGGCGATCAGCACGGTCGGCGGGCTGGGTACGCTGCTCGTTTTGTGGCTGGTGTCGCCGACCATCGTGGCGTTCTTCTGCTGGCAGGCGGTTGTCGGTTTCATATCGCTCGCGTGTCAGGCGTTTGCGCTGCATGCGAGCTTGCCCAAGAGCGCGCGGCCGACGCGATTTCGGCTGGATCTGCTGAAGAGCGTTTGGCGCTTCGCCGCCGGGATGACCGGTCTGACCATCTCTGCTCTCCTGCTCACGCAGCTCGACAAATGGATCCTGATCAAGCTGCTGCCGCTGGAGGCGTTCGGCTACTTTACCTTGGCGGTGACGGTTGCCAACTCGCTCAATCTCCTGGTGACACCATTTTTCTCGGCGGTGTTTCCGCGCTTCTCGAGCTTGATCGTTACCGGCGATCAGCAAACGTTAGTGAGCGTGTATCACCTGACGACGCAGACCGTGTCCGTTTTCCTGTGGCCGCTGGCAATCTTTCTGGCATTATTCTCGCGCGAGGTCCTATTGCTGTGGACGCATAATTCGGAGATCGCGCGTCACTCGGGCCCGCTGCTGTCCTTGCTCGTCATCGGCACCGCGCTCAACGGTCTTTCCCACATTCCGTACGCCTGGGTACTGGCGCGCGGCCGCACCGGATTCATCGTCGCGATGAATTCAGTCGCTATCGTCAT
>JBDTMS010000326.1:0-5334 GCA_039934195.1 Betaproteobacteria bacterium | reverse complement strand
AACGGTTCCTTTAGTGCTCCCGAAGTGGACGGGCGTCCGCTAGTAACCGCAACCGGCGTGCCACGCTGTTGTGCCTTTATAAACAACAACTTAAACCATCCCCGAACGAGGTCGCGTGTAAGACCAGCTGGCCGATCGGCATTTTTTTCCAGTAGATGATCCGCGCAGATCGAACGCGCAGCGTTTCATCCAGGCTCCGTCAGCACACGATAGCATCACACATGTGGCAAAGTACCCGTACCTAGTCAGAAGGCAGCACAGAAGTTGATCGCAGCGCGTTTGGCCGCGGATATTCTCGGTGTGCCGACCGTTGTATTTGCCCGCAGAAACGCCGAACCTGCGAGCTTGACTACTGCGCACGTCGACGAGAATGACAAGCCATTCCTGACTGGCGGGCGCACGACTACCGAGTCAGGAACGGCGTCGACCAGGCGATCTCGCGCGCACTCGCCTATGCTCCATACGTAGATCTCATCTGGTGCGAAACCGGAAAACCTGACGTATCGTTCGCGCGCAAATTCGCCGACGCTATTCACCGGAAATTTTCGGGAAAGATGCTGGCTTAAAACTGCTCGCTGTCATGCAACTGGACGAAAAATCTCGACGCAGGCACGATCGCCGGATTCCAGCGTGACTGGGGCGCTATGGGGTACAAATTCCAGTTCATCACCCTCGCCGGCTTTCACGCGTTGAACCACAGCATGTTCGAACTTGCGCGTGGCTACGCCACCGAGAATATGACCGCGTACGTCCGTCTGCAACGGGCGGAGTTTGCTGCGGAGTCGAGGGGTTACACTGCTACCAAGCATCAGCGCGAGGCCGGTACGGACGGGCTACTTCGATGAAATTACGCAGGTTGTACAAGGCGGCAGCTCGTCGATCACCGCATTAACCGGTTCGACCGAACAAGCGCAATTTGTTTAGCGCGCGACCGAAGGCATCGCTTCGGGCGGCTTTCGTTGGGTTTACTCCGGGCAAAGCTGATCCTCGCGGTAGAACGCGGCGCGAGAGCCGCCGGGTCGGTGACGGCGCTAGCGTCTCTACTCCCCGAGGCTCTGGCCTAAGTATTGCTCGCCCGTAAAATGTCGGAGCGCGCTAATCGCTCTGCAAGCGAGATCTATGAAGACACCAGCGTTTACTTCGTTCGCCGAAAGCCTCGATCGTTTTCTCGATCTGGGCCGTGCAGAACAATTCGCTACCGGCCAGTGGCTTGCATGGCTCCCAAGCGATCATCTTTTTCGTCTCGCGAGTCTGATCAGCCTGGCGCTCGAGCATAACAACGAAGATGCATGGGATGATCTCGCGTTAACCGTCATGATGGCCGATGGCGCGGAGTCCGCGCACAATCATCTGGATTGGACGGGACATCAAATCGTCGAGCGTGTCACTTTACTGCGCGTTATCGCAAGCCTCGAAGTTTTGCGCCGTGAAGGTATAGCGCAATTCAAAGAACAGCTCACGATCCAGCCGGAGCGCGTGGTTGCAGCAACCTCCACTCGCAAATATCAGAGCGGCGTCGCCGATATCAGCCACTAAAGGTGGTCTGTCGCGAGTTCGCGAAAGCGCCGAGTTCGCCTTCGTCGCCACCCTCTTAATTCTCATCTGCGCTTCAATCGGCCCGCACTTAGCCCTTACCATCGCCACGCCCCGGCCGTCCGAGCAGCTGGCTGCACTTGATCAGATCCTGAACGCCTGCACCGCTTGCTGCGGTTCACCCGCTAGGCGGTTGAGCTCGCGCGCGCTGGCAAACATCGCCGATTGATCGCGCGTCATCCTCGATCATGCCGGCAATCGTTTCCAGGTTGCGCAACGCTCAATTGCTAGCCGACGTCTGCTCGGTGAGCGCGTCTGAAATGCTCCGAATAGCCGTAGGAACGCCCGTCGAGTCCTGTCTGGTCTTTCCATTACGGCACCGGCGCTGCCGGCGCGCTCGACCGTCTGATTGACGGTGGTCCGGCAGGCTTCCATACGGCGGATCGCCTCCTGCAATCGCGACTGTATCTTGCCGACCATCTGGGCAATCTCGCTGGTCGAGCCGGCGGTGCGTTCTGCAACGCTTGCGCACTTCATCGGCGACGACCGCAAATCCACGCCCTTGTTCTGCAGCGCGCGGCCTCGATAGCAGCGTTCAGCGGCAGCAGATTGGTTTGATCGGCAATCTCACGAATCACGTTCGTGACCGACGAAATCTCACGCGACTGTGCCTCCAGTGTAGTAATTTCTTTGCACCGCGGATCCTAACCGTGCCCGCTATGGTTTCGATGCTGAGCATCGTTTGCTCGACGTTATGTCCACCTTCTACCGCAACTTCGTCGGAGCGGTGTGTCATGGACGCGGCTTCTTTCGCGTTATCCGCAATCGAGGACACACCGACAGCCAGCTCTTCGAGTGCCGCGGCCATCGCGCTCGTGGCGTGCTGCTGCTTATCGGCGCTGCCCGCTATCTGTTCGGAGGAAGCATTGAGCGCCTTCGCCGAATCGTCGAGACTGTGCGATGTGATGCACTGAAGTTCGCTGGCCATCGTCGAACAAACCTTTGACGGCGTTCGTTGCGATCACCTCGGTTCTGACCAGCGCGTCGGAGTTGCCCTGCGCCTCGCGCAGCTCGCCGAATTCGGCGTCGCTAAATCCAGCGTGCTTCATCAGATCTTGAAGTGCAATCGCTTGCGGGTCGGGGCGCGGCTTCTTACCGTCGGCCGCCACGAAATCCCAGTAGATTCGGAATTAGGCTTTCGGGCGCGGCTTTTTCCCGTTGCGAATATCGAGGATGTCTGTGTACTGCTGCTGGTAGACCGGATTTTTCCCTCACCACGTACGTGCGGGTCAAGCGCGTAAGGTCATCTGAGCTCTGTCGCGGTTAATCGGCCAACAGGTACGCCGCGTAGAGATTGTTCTGCCGCTCACGCAAGACCGTGTGCGCGGGGTAGAGCCGGAACACGTGCACGGACAGCACGATCGTCGACAGCGACACGAGCGCAAACACGCCCAGGCACGTGGCGCGGACCGACAAGTTACGCATGAATTCTCCAGGGCACTACCGTGCGCGATGCCCGTTTCCGGACATCTGATCCCTCAGATGCCGACGCCGTTCGCGGTTTTGCCGCAACGCGCACAGCCGCGTGTTCGAGGGCATTTCATCGTCAACAAATCACTCCGCAACTTTCGTTTGCGCCACTGCTTCCGTGCGACGCAGCAACCGGGGTGTGGAGAATGCGTTGCCCGCTTTCCCAGTTAGTGGAATGATTCACCCTGCAATCGATCGATTCAGCAACGGCGATCGATGCAGCGGGTTCGTATGGCGAAACACCGCGGGTAAACACGAGTTGTATTTGCCATCCGCAAACATCCATATAACGGGGGAGATACCACATGAGCACAGCGCGCCGTACTTGGCTCGCGGCGGTTTTTGGTTTCGCGTTTGCCACAGCAACGTCCGCCGTCGTGGCGGAATCCGGAAAAGAATGGACGATGTACGGGGGCGATTACGGCAATACCCGCTACAGCGCCCTCGATCAGATCAACTCGAAGAACGTCAGCAAGCTCCGCGTTGCCTGGATCCGCTCGCTCGGGACTCTGGAAACGCAGGAGTCATCACCCGTCATCGTGGGCGATACGATGTTTGTCACCACGTCATCCGGCCCGCGCTACGTGTTCGCATTGAGCGCCAAGGATGGATCGCTGAAGTGGAAGTACGAACCGGAATTGCCGCGCGATTTTATGGCGACTGTCTGCTGCGGCCTCGACAATCGCGGTATCGCATACGCCAATGGCCGGGTGTTCGTCACGCGTCTCGACGCGAAGATGGTCGCGCTCGACGCGAAGACCGGTAAAGAGTTATGGAGCACGACGGTGATGGATTACAAGAAGGGCCACGCCATCACTTCACCGCCGGTCATCGTAAAGGATCTCGTTATCACCGGTTTCGCCGGCGGCGAGTACGGCGTGCGCGGAGCCGTGCAGGCGTACAAGCAAGACACCGGTGAACAGGTGTGGAAAACCTACACGATCCCAGGTCCCGGTGAACCGGGATTCGAAAGCTGGAAGGGCGAGTCCTGGAAGACCGGCGGCGGCTCAGCTTGGTACGTCGGCTCCTACGATCCAAAGACGAATCTACTTTACTGGTCCACCAGTAACGCCGGTCCCTGGGGCGGTCACACACGCGGCAACGATTCGAGCGATATCGGACCGTACACGAACCTCTACACCGCGTCCCAGCTTGCCTTCGAGGCCGATACAGGCAAAATCGTCTGGCACTACCAGATGACGCCCGCGGATGTGTGGGACTTCGATGGCGTGAACGAGGCAGTCCTTGCCGATCTGCAGGTAGATGGCGCCAAGGTGCCGGCGCTGATGCGAGCCGATCGCAATGGCTTTTTCTATGTGCTAAATCGCGAAAGCGGCAAACTGGTTTCGGCTGAGCCGTTCGTACACGTCAACTGGGCAACCGGGGTCGACAAGCAAACCGGCCGTCCGATCGAAGATCCGAGCAAACGTCCGCAGCTCCATAAATGGGCGCGAAACGTTTGCCCGAATTTGTTCGGCGGCAAAAACTGGGAGCCGATGTCCTACAGCCCACAGACCGGACTCGTCTACATTCCGTCGTTTAATCTATGCATGGATATCGCGGGCAAGAACGAGGAGTACGAGGCGGGAAAATTCTATCTCGCATCCGAGTTCGATCTCGATAAGGCGGACTCGGGTTCGCACTTGGCTGAGCTGAAGGCATGGGACCCAGTCAAGCAGCAGCAGGTGTGGGGGATCAAAGAAGAGCTGCCGATCATCGGCGGCGCCATGTCTACCGCGGGCAATCTGATGTTCTACGGTAATCCCGCTGGCATACTAAAGGCAGTCGACGCAAAAACCGGCGACGTGCTGTGGAAGTTCAGCGTCGGCACGGGCATCGTACAGAGTCCGGTTACCTACATGGCGGATGGCAAACAATACATCGCTGTTGTCGCCGGGCGCATCAAAGGCCCACCTTCGTTCCTGGGCAAAATGGGGCAGCGCGTGATCGATGCCAGCCCGGAGGGCGGCATGGTCGTGGTGTTCGAACTGGGCCAGTAATCGCCTCCAGCAAGACAATGACGGCGGGGGAGTGTGCCCGCCGTTTTTTTATTTTTGGAGATTGGAATGAATCGGCGATCAATAAGACCGCGGTTGCGCTCTCTGGCGGCTGCAATCGTTATTGCGATACCCGCATGCGCAGCAACTGCGGCTTTCGTTTCCACGGTACACGCGGCCGGCGCGACGAATCCATTGGAAGGACGGGGCGATGTCGTCGATGAGGGTCGCAGTCTGTTCAATCAATACTGTTCGCATTGCCATGGTCCAAATG
>JBDTMS010000325.1:0-5359 GCA_039934195.1 Betaproteobacteria bacterium | reverse complement strand
GCCGATGCTGTTTGTCGGTACAAAATATGTTGCGCTGACGCCGACCGGTGCCACCGCAACATCCTGGCCGAATGCACTGAGCTTTGTTCACGTGGAAACCACTACGACAAGCCCGCCAGAGTTTGGCGCCAACCCGGTCTTCGGAACAGGGGATGGGCAGGAAATCTCGCCAGCTCTTCTGGACGTTTTCCTGCCCGCCAGAAAGGACTTCATGCTCACGCAACTAAACGCTCCAGCGTGCCTTTGTCGCAGCCGGTTCAACTTTCTCACGCCGGTGAAGCAGCTCAAAGCGTTGCGTGTTCAAGAGGCGGTCGATACAAAGTTCCATCCGCAATTCAGCCGCCTCTCCGAACAACTAACCGTAGCCCAAAAGGCGGCGCCCAGAGACGCGACCGGAGCCGGGCAAGCGTTCATGGCGCAAGTCGCTCGTTTGAACACGGAGCGCGATGATGCTCTTCGCGCCGCACTGAAACAGATCGGGGTGTCAACACCTGCTCAACCCAGCACAAGAGTTCAGCCGCTCAAACTGACGGCCACGAAGCTGGCGGGCAAGGATAAAAAGAAATTGGCAGACCTGCGGCAACAGCAAGTCATCAAACTGGTGAAGGAAGAGCCGCCACGCCGGACGGTCACCGGCTCATTTACGATTCACTGACGCACAGTTCTGCGAGCGGCGCAGAAAACGTTCTTGAAGCGCCTTCTGCGTATGCCTAGACCTGTCAGTTAACGGCGCCCGGTCTACGGGCGGGCACGCTGGCCGCGGAATGCACGGCGTTGCCTTGTCGCAAGTGGGACTCGCAATCATCCACGGATCCGTGCTGCAGCTGCGCGAGAGTTGTCACGCGCTGCACGGATCGCCGCACATTGTCCGTCACCGCATCGGTGCAAACAACTTCGTGCAAGTCAAAGTAAAAGCGATCGACGGGCTCGCGACGTTGTAGGACGTAGCAGAAAGCGTTTTGTAAACGGTGGCCCCTTTGACTGATAATGTGGCGGATGGTCTTAGCCCGCCGGGTTCGGCCCATTCAATCACCACGCGACGGAACCCATGCCTTCACCCGAAACGCTGGAACGCTTCATTGCCCGAGTCGAACAGAACGCCCACGTCGAGGCGATCCAAGAGTTCTACACCGAAGATGCATCGATGCAGGAAAACCTCGCGCCCCCGCGCGTTGGTCGCGATGCTTTGATCGAGAACGAGCGGAAGGTCCTGTCTCGTGCCGAGTCGGTGCGCTCGACGTGCGTGCGTCCTGTATTCGTAAGCGGCGGCAACGTAATCGTCCGCTGGATCTTTCAGTTCACCTGGAAGAACGGCAGCTCGACACGCATGGAAGAGATTGCCTATCAGCGCTGGGAAGGCGAGCGTATCGCGGAGGAGCAGTTTTTCTATGACCCTGCTCAGTTCACCGCCAAGCCGCGTGGGAACTAGCGTCTTCCCGCGCAATGGTGCAGGTACGCCTGGAAGGCTGGGGGCCAACCGCTAGCTTGGACGCGAGAATGCCGGCTGAGACGGAAACTATCGCGACGATCGCAGATCGCTGGCTTGCGCAGTTCGAGACTGCGCTGGCAGAACCTCATCATGCATCTCTCAAGAACCTGTTTCATCCCGATAGCCATTGGCGCGATGTCTTAGCACTGACTTGGCGTATCGTAACCATCGACGGTCGCGACGCTATTCTCAGTGAATTAAGCACGCACGCCGTCCAGGTGAATCCAGCACAGTTCAAGATAGATCCCCGTCGAGCTGCGCCTCGTCACGTCACGCGCGCAGGAACGAGAGCAATCGAGGCGATCTTCAAATTCGAAACACGAAGCGGCCGTGGCAGCGGTGTGCTTCGCCTGATCCCCGATGAGAGCGATGGCAATACGCTCAAAGCGTGGACCTTGCTTACCGCGCTCGAAGAGCTCAAAGGCTTCGAAGCACCACTCGGGAGATCGCGGCCGAAGGGCGAGTCGTACTCACGCGATTTTCGCGGACCCAACTGGCTCGACCGTAGAACATCCGCGGCCGGCTATAGCGACCGAGATCCGGATGTGCTGGTAGTCGGCGGCGGACAAGCCGGTCTTGCGATCGCCGCGCGGCTGACTCAACTGCAACTCGATACGCTGATCGTCGACCGTGAGCAGCGCATCGGCGACAACTGGCGCAATCGCTATCACGCGCTGACCTTGCACAACCAGGTGCACGTCAATCACTTGCCGTACATGCCGTTTCCACCGAACTGGCCGGCGTACATTCCGAAAGATAAGCTCGCCGGCTGGTTCGAAGCCTACGTGGAAAGCATGGAGCTCAACTACTGGACGGCCACGGAATTCGAGGGCGGTTCGTACGACGAGGAAGAACAGCGATGGTCCGTCGTACTCCGCCGCGGAGACAGCACGAAGCGCGAGATGCATCCGCGTCACATCGTTATGGCGACCGGTGTCAGCGGCATTCCGAATCTGCCCGGCATTGCGACGCTGCAAAATTTCCAGGGACAGGTTTTGCACTCCAGCCAATACGGCGACGGCGAGACGTGGAAAGGCAAAAACGTTCTCGTCATCGGTACCGGCAACAGCGGCCACGACATCGCTCAAGACCTTTATTCGAGCGGCGCGAACGTCACGCTCGTCCAGCGCAGCCCGACCTTAATCGTAAATATCGAGCCGAGCGCCCAGTTGCCCTATGCGCTGTACGACGAAGGTCCTTCGCTCGAAGATTGCGATCTGATCACGGCGTCCATCCCGCTCTCTCTCGCGAGAAAAAGTCATATCGCCATAACCGAACAAGCCAAGCAACTCGACAAGCCGCTGCTCGACAAGCTCGAGCGCGCTGGCTTCAAGCTCGACTACGGCGAGGACGCAACCGGCTGGCAGTTCAAATACCTCACGCGCGGCGGCGGCTACTACTTCAACGTCGGCTGCTCCGATCTGGTCGCCGACGGCAAGATCGGACTGCTGCAATTTTCCAACATCGCCGAATTTGTTGCCGAAGGCGCACGCCTGCGCACCGGCGACACCGTTGCCGCCGACCTGATCGTGTTCGCGACCGGCTACAAGGGCCAGGACCATCTCGTGCGCAAACTGTTCGGCGATGCTGTCGCCGATCGCGTCGGGCCGATCTGGGGATTCGGCGATGAACAGGAGTTGCGCAATATGTTCACGCGCACCGCGCAGCCCGGGCTCTGGTTCATCGCCGGCAGCCTCGCTCAATGTCGCATCTACTCAAAATATCTCGCGTTGCAGATCAAATCGTGCGAGGTCGGCTTGCTGCCGCGCGTGCGCGCCGCTGCTGCAGTCTGAGCGGCTTCCCAACGGTCGCAGCCAGCCAACGCCCAACCGGGGTCCGGCCTGAGCAACGGCGCATTGGTGGGGTCTCGCACAACGCTGCTGTCGCCGCCGGGTCGGGTCTGCCGCCTTTGCCGGCGGGGCGACCGCGCGCTACTATCCCTGCAACGCGACAATGCGCACCAAGGATCGATCATGAAGTTCGAAGATTTCCCCGCCCAGGCGCTGATGCAGATTACCGATCGCCCGCCGCTCGTTTTCATGCGCGGCGAAGGCTCGTGGCTGTGGGATCACAATGGCAAACGCTATCTCGATTTCGTTCAGGGCTGGGCGGTCAACACGCTCGGGCACAGTCCGCCGGCGATCGCCGAGGCGCTTGCTTTACAGTCGCGCAAATTGATCACGCCCAGCCCTGCGTTCTACAACGAGCCGTCGATGCAGCTCGCTCAACGAATCGTCGAGCACAGCGACTTTCAACGTGTGTTCTTCACCAATAGCGGCGCAGAGGCAAATGAAGGCGCCATCAAGCTCGCACGTAAATGGGGTTCGCTGAACAAAGGCGGCGCCTACGAGATCATCACGTTCGAGGATTCATTCCACGGACGCACGCTTGCAACGATGTCTGCGTCGGGCAAGGCTGCGTTTCGCAACTTGTACGAACCGAAGGTGCCCGGGTTTCCCAAAGCCAGGTTCAATGATCTGGCATCGGTCGAAAGTTTGATCACGGAGAAAACGATCGGCGTCATGCTCGAGCCGATACAAGGCGAGGCCGGTGTTATCGCCGCGACGGATTCGTTCATGCGCGATTTGCGCGAGCTGACGCGCAAGCGCCAGCTGCTGCTTATCGTGGACGAGATCCAAACCGGTGTCGGCCGCACCGGCAAATTGTGGGGCTACGAGCATGCCGGGATCGCGCCCGACATCATGACGCTCGGCAAGATGCTGGGCGGTGGCGTTCCGCTCGCTGCGCTAGTCGCGACCGACGCGGTGTCGTGCTTTCAATCCGGGGATCAGGGCGGCACGTTCAATGGCAATCCGCTGATGTGCGCAGTCGGCATCGCGATCATGGATGCGGTGTGCGCAGCGGGTTTCCTGCCGGCCGTCGAAGCGCGCGGCGCGTATCTGATGAATGGTCTGTCCAGCTTGTCGAAGCGTCATGCGCTTGGCGAGGTGCGCGGACGCGGTTTGCTCATCGCACTCGATCTGAAGCGCGATGTCGCAGCGAACATCGCCGATAGCGCGCGTGAGAGCGGCCTGCTGCTCAATGCGCCGCGAGCGAATCTGCTGCGCTTCATGCCCGCGTTGAACGTGACGCAATCAGAGATCGACACGATGTTGAAGATGCTGGACGCCGCGCTGGAACAAGTGCTCTCGACTTAGCGCTTGCCCATCGCGCATTGTCCGCGTTGCGATGTAACCAATCGTCGAGCGCAAAGCTTGCGCGCGCCGGGAACAGATCGGTTCTGTGCAATGACTAACTTGAACAGCGCGCGACAGCGGCCGTGGGAGATGATTCAGCACCCATGCACGCGCATTGTCCGACGTCTCGGCCGCCGCCCCCGAGTCCTGATCGAAAGGAGACATCATGCTGTACAAAGGCAGCTGCCATTGCGGCAACGTTGCATTCGAAGTCGAAGGCGAGCTCGCCCGGGCAATGGCGTGCAACTGCTCGATGTGCATCCGCCGCGGCTCGCTGTTATGGTTCGTGCCGCGCAATAATCTTCGAGTGCTGCCGTCGGAAGTCGGGGTCGGCACCTACACCTTCCGCAAGCACGTGATCAACCACCATTTCTGTCAGACCTGCGGCATCCACCCGTATGCCGAGGCGGTCGATCAGAAAGGCAATCCGACAGCGGCGATCAATATTCGCTGCCTCGAAGGCATCGATCTCGAATCTGTTCCGGTGCAGAACTTCGATGGTCGTGCAATGTAGGCGGCGCACCCTCACGCTTGGATGGTCGCCCCGACAAAGTACGAGCGCGAGGGCGTCACTCAGGAATAGTTCCCGCCGCCGGACGGAATCTTAATGTGAGTTCCACGGTCACACTACGTGAATCGGCTGCCGTGTTATGCAGTCGTGTTGCCTCACGTA
>JBDTMS010000324.1:0-5360 GCA_039934195.1 Betaproteobacteria bacterium | reverse complement strand
TGCAGATGCAGCCGATGGATGGCGAGACACTGCTGCGCGAGATCAAGCGGCGCTTCCCCGCCGTTCCGGTGCTGCTGATGACGGCATACGGGATGATCGACCGCGCGGTCGCTGCGATGCGCGCGGGCGCTTGCAACTATCTGACCAAACCGTTCGAGCCCGACGTCCTCGTCTCCGAGGTCGCGCGCTGGATGATGCCGGTCGATTTTCAGGTCGGCGCCGAGGTGGTTGCCGAAGATGCTGCGACACGCGGGGTGCTCGAGCTTGCGCGCCGCGTAGCGGGCAGCGAAGCCACGGTGCTGCTGACCGGCGAAAGCGGTGTCGGCAAGGAGGTCTTCGCGCGCTTCATCCATTCGCACTCGGCGCGCGCCCGGCAGCCCTACGTCGCTATCAACTGCGCGGCGATTCCGGAAAACTTATTGGAAGCAACCTTGTTCGGCTACGAGAAAGGTTCATTCACCGGCGCTGCTCAGGCGCACGCGGGCAAATTCGAACAGGCGCAAGGCGGCACGTTGCTGCTCGATGAAGTGTCGGAAATGCCGTTGCAGTTGCAGGCCAAGCTGCTGCGCGTGCTGCAAGAGCGGGAAGTCGAACGGGTGGGCTCCAAGAAGCCCGTGCCGCTGGACGTGCGAGTCATTGCGACATCGAATCGAGATCTGGAAGGTGAGGCGCGGTCCGGCCGCTTTCGCGAAGATCTCTACTACCGGTTGAATGTCTTTCCGCTGCACATTCCACCGTTGCGCGAGCGACGCGCAGATATTCTGCCGCTTGCGAATCGCTTGCTTCGACGTGGCTCGGAAGGTACTCAAACTAAGGCATTTACCTTCTCGCCGGCGGCCAGTGCTGGTTTGACGGCCCATAGTTGGCGGGGTAACATCCGAGAGCTTGAAAACGTTGTGCAACGTGCGATGATTTTGGCGCCCGGTGCTGAGATCGACCTTCATCACTTGTGCTTGCCGAACAACGCGGGCAAGGTTGAAACGCAAGCGCACCGTTTGAACAACGACGGCCGCTCGAACAACGACGGCAGGTCGCTCAACGACGGTCGGTCGAACAACATTGCGGCGGCATCGTTTCAGCCGACCGACAATGCCAACGTGCCGATGGATTTGAAGTCGCGCGAGCGTGCGCACATCCTGGAAACGCTGGCTTCGACTAAAGGAGTCCGCAAGACTGCCGCAGAGAAGTTAGGCATGAGCGAGCGGACCTTACGGTACAAGCTGCAACAGTACCGGCAAGAAGACGCCGGCAAGATCACGCCGGATGCTGAAGCAGATCAAAGTTCTGTTGATAGCTCAGGCACTTAGGGCCGCCAAATCCTGGCACAGTAATTGCACCGACTGAGGTCTTAGTCAAGGACACCGGCAAATGAATACTCAAGGCATCGACCAACTCCTGCAAGAGCTCAACAGCCTTGCGACCCGCGCGTCGGGCAAGGAACCGGTTGCGGCCCCAGGCACGCCGGATTTTGGTGACACGCTGAAGGCGGCGTTGGATCAGGTCAGCGGCGCGCAGCAAAATGCGGCGGACATGACCCAGCAATTCGATCTCAATGCCCCCAACGTCGACTTACACGACGTCATGATATCGCTGCAGAAAGCCAGCTTATCGTTTCAGACGATGGTTCAGGTGCGCAACCGGCTGGTCAGCGCCTATCAGGAAATCGTGAACATGTCGGTTTAGCGTGCCCTTCGCTAACCGGCTGCGTTGATGGCCCAGGCTCCCGGCGAACGTCTCACTTCCCTCGCAAGAGGCTTCAACCAACTCAGTAATGCACAGAAGGTCGGCCTCCTCGCCGGCATCGCTGCCGTTATCGCTCTCGCCACAGTCGCTCTGCTGTGGGTTCGCACTCCCGAATACCGCGTGCTTTACTCCAACCTGGCAGATAAGGATGGCGGCGAAGTATTGGCATCACTAACCACCCTGAACATCCCTTATCGGATGGCAGATGGCGGTACGGCGATCTTGGTGCCGGCCGGAATGGTGTACGACACGCGCCTTCGTCTTGCCACGCAAGGTTTGCCGAAGGGCAGCGCCGTTGGGTTCGAGTTGATGGAAGCGCAGAAATTCGGCATCAGCCAGTTCGCGGAGCAGGTGAATTACCAGCGCGCGCTGGCAGGCGAATTATCGCGCACGATCCAGGCCCTGGCGTCGGTGCAGTCTGCCCGCGTTCATCTCGCAATTCCGCGTCCAACGGTGTTCGTAAGGGAGCAGCTGAAACCAAGCGCGTCCGTACTCGTGACCCTGTACGCGGGCCGCAGTCTCGACGAAGCGCAAGTTACCGCCATCCAGCATCTGGTGGCCTCCAGCGTGCCTGAATTGATGGCGCGCAGCGTGACAGTAGTGGATCAAGTGGGCAACCTGCTGACCGGCACCAGCGAGGGTGTACAGCAGGCCGGCGGTCTCGACGCCTCACAGCTCAAATACGTGCATGCAATCGAAGCCGCTTTCGTCACGCGGATCGAGAATATTCTGCAGCCGATCGTTGGTCGCGAGAACGTACGTGCGCAAGTCGCTGCCAACCTCGATTTCTCCTGGTCAGAGCAGACCTCCGAGACGTTTCGCCCGAATCCCGGTGCGCAGGAACAGTCGCTGCGCAGTCAGCAGACGGTAGAGACGACGAGCAGCACGCCAGTGGCGCCTTCCGGCGTGCCGGGGGCGCTGTCGAATCAGCCTCCGGGCGCGGCCAACGCGCCGCTGACATCGCCCAGTGCTGCGCCGACAACATCGACGTCGAAAACGCCGACTCCAGCTTCGACCAATTCTCATCGCGAGAACACGGTCAACTACGAACTGGATAAGACCATACGGCACACCAAAAACGAGCTCGGTGCGATCAAGCGTTTGTCGGTGGCGGTGGTCGTCAATCAACGGCGTACCAACGACAAAGACGGCAAGATTGTGTTCGTGCCGCGCACCGAAGCCGAGCTGTCGCAAATCAATGAGCTCGTGCGCGAAGCGATGGGCTTCAGTAAAGACCGGGGCGATACGCTAAACGTAGTGAGCACGTCGTTCGATGCGCCGCAAGCCGAGGCAGTGACGGGCTCGCAATTTCGTTGGCAGGATTGGATTACGCCCGCCAATCTGGTTGAAGCGGGGAAGTATCTGCTCGGCGCAATCGTAGTCTTGTATCTCTGGTTTGGATTCTTGCGGCCGACGCTGCGCGATTTGATGCAGGCAGGACTGCGAGAAGAGCCCACACTGTCCGGCATGGAAGGTATCGGCATACCACCAGGCGGAGCGATCTCGCCTGCACCAGTCAGGCCACAGGGGCCCGGATACGATGCGGATCTGCAGGCGGTGCAGGACATCGCGCGCACGGATCCGCGTATCGTCGCCAATGTGGTGAGGGATTGGGTAGCGGGCAATGAGTGAGGATGGTGTTCAGCGCAGTGCAATCCTGCTGATGTCGCTCGGCGAAGCCGAAGCAGTGGAGGTGTTCAAGCACCTCGGGCCGCGCGAGGTGCAGAAACTCGGCGCCGCGATGGCTAAGATGAGCAATGTATCGCGCGACCAAGTGGCGGAGGTATTGCGCGACTTTCGTGAGGAAGCGGATCAGCAGAGTAATGTCGGTGGCGCGACTCCGGAATATCTGCGCAGCGTACTGACGCGCGCGCTCGGCGACGACAAAGCCGGCCAGCTGATCGATCGCATCATGCAGGGCAACGACAATTCCGGGATCGAAAGCCTGAAATGGATGGACTCGGGCGCGGTCGCTGAGCTGATCAAGAGTGAGCATCAGCAGATCATTGCGACAATTCTCGTGCACCTTGAGCCCGATCAGGCCGGCGAGGTGCTGGCGGCGATGGTCGAGCGCTTGCGCAACGATGTGATGCTGCGGATTGCCACGCTGGAAGGCATACAGCCCTCGGCGATGCGCGATCTGAACGAGGTCCTGGCGCAGGCGCTTTCCGGCACCGACAAAGTCAAGCAGAGCGCAAAAGGCGGCGTCGACACTGCGGCCGATATTTTGAACAATCTCGGCGCCACCCTGGAGGCGTCAGTCACCTCGCACATTCGCGAAATCGACCCGGATCTTGCGCAGAAGATTCAGGACAAGATGTTCGTGTTCGACAATATTCTCGATCTCGACGATCGCGGCATCCAGTTGCTGCTGCGCGAAGTGCAATCGGACACCCTGGTGGTCGCCCTCAAGGGGACGAGCGATGCTTTGCGCGAAAAAGTCTTCAAGAACATGTCGCAGCGTGCGGCCGAGATGCTGCGCGACGATTTGGAAGCAAAAGGACCGGTGCGACTGTCTGAAGTCGAAGCCGAGCAGCGCGAGATTCTACGCATCGTACGCAGGCTGGCGGAAGAAGGTCAGATCGTGATGGGCGGCAAAGGCGACGAAGGTCTTGTCCAATAGGATCATCCCGAAGGACATGGTGCGCGCCGCGCGCAAGGCAGAGATGCTTGACATCTCCGCGCCGCGCTCGCTGGGCGGCGCAGTCCGCAGCGCTTCTCGTTCCCCCGCCAATCCGCCGCCACCGCCGCCACCGCCGCCCGATCCGGTGGAGATCGAGCGGGTAAAGCTCGAGACGGCCCGAGCGGCAGGCTATGACGCCGGAGTGAGCGCAGGCAGAACCGAAGGACACGCCAACGTCGAGACCGAACGCGCGACTTTGCAAGCGCTGGTCGTCTCGCTCAATCAACTTGTGCGCGACTTCGAGCAAGGCCTCGCGGACGAGGTCCTGTCCATGAGTCTGGAATTGAGCAAGCTGATCGTACGCGATGCGATTAAGGTCAAACCGGAGATCATCCTGGGTGTCATTCACGAAGCGATTTCGAGCTTGCCGGGATTGGACGAACAGACGTCGATACATGTGAATCCCGCTGATGCAACGCTTCTGCGCGGTATTGCCGAGACCGACAAAATGCTGGCAGAGATCTCCTGGAAGGTAATCGAAGACTCACAGGTCGAACGCGGCGGCTGCCGGCTGGAAACAGCAACAACCGAAATCGATGCGACTTTGGAAACGCGCTGGCGCCGCGTTATCGCGGCACTCGGCCGCGACGATGCCTGGGTTGAAAGTACGCCGTGACGCCGGCGTAGAACGCACCTCGGCCCCGCATGACTAAAACGCGTCGTTGGCACCGGTATTTCGAAGATTGCAAGAGCGCTGCGCGCGCAAGCCAACCGCTTAGCGTGAGCGGTCGCCTGACGCGCGTTGCCGGCTTGGTGATGGAAGCGGTTGGCCTCAAGATGCCGGTCGGCAACAGCTGCTTTATCTTGACGCCCGCGGGTCAGCGCGTCGACGCAGAGGTCGTAGGATTCTCCGGCGAGCGGCTGTTTTTGATGCCGTCTACGGATATCTATGGCCTAAAACCGGGCGCACTCGTCGTACCCATCGATCCCGCTG
>JBDTMS010000323.1:0-5361 GCA_039934195.1 Betaproteobacteria bacterium | reverse complement strand
CGCACACCTGCGATTCGCGCACCTGCGATTCGCACACCTGCGATTCGCACACCTGGCGACGTGCACACCAGAGGGGCGAGTTGGGTGGAGCTAAGAACTCACCTTCATCGGGCGTGATTGTCCGCGGCCAGCTGGGCACGCGGTGGGAACAACCATTAGTATAAGCACATGAACATCTTAAAGAAAGGGTCGCGCTCTGCGGCCCTGAGCGCGACCGTGACCGAGATCGATTCGGAGGATGCCGGCCAGCGCATCGATAATTTTCTCACGCGCGTGCTCAAAGGCGTCCCGAAGAGTCATATCTACCAGCTGTTGCGCACGGGACAAGTTCGCGTAAACAGCCGCCGCACCGCGCCGACTTATCGACTGCAAGCGGCCGACCGCGTACGACTGCCGCCGGTGCGAACCGCGGCGCCCGCAGCAACCAGACCGTCCGGCCCGCGCGCCGCCGCTGAGCCGCGATTGAGCGGACGCGCGTTGTTCGAGGACAACGCGCTGCTGATCATCGACAAACCTGCCGGTGTCGCAGCGCATGGCGGCAGCGGGATCAGCTCCGGTGTTATCGAGCGCTTGCGCGCCGAACTCCCGGAGGTGCGCTTTCTAGAGCTGGTGCATCGGCTCGATCGCGACACATCGGGCGTTCTTCTGCTGGCAAAGAAACGCAGCGCGCTGACCAATCTGCACAGCCAGATCCGGGACGGCGAGGTCGGCAAGTGGTACCTGACCTTGGTTCACGGACGCTGGACCAACGCCAAGCAGCACGTTCGCTTGTCGCTGAACAAGTTCATCACAGCGGCCGGCGAGCGGCGGGTCAGCGTCAATCCCGAAGGGCTGCCGTCCCACACCGTGTTCAAGCTGGTACGCAACCTCGGCGATTATTCGCTGCTGCAGGCAGAGCTCAAAACCGGGCGTACGCACCAGATCCGCGTGCACCTGGCGCATTTGGGGTTTCCCATCGCGGGCGATGACAAGTACGGCGATTTCGCCCTGAACAAGACGCTGCAGCGAGAAGGATTGAAACGAATGTTTCTGCACGCTCAACGCGTAGTGTTTCGGCACCCGCTGACGAACGCGACGATGACCGTCGAGGCCGGTTTGCCGACCGAGTTGCAGGCTTTCATCGACCGCCACGCAAAAATACCTGAAGTAACGTCGATCGAATGACGATAGGTAAGCGATTCGATCTGCTGGTGTTCGACTGGGACGGGACGGTAGTCGACTCGGCGGCGCACATCGTGCATTCGATTCAGAGCGCCGCGCGCGATTTGTCGCTCGAGGTGCCCTCCGATGCGCAGGCGCGCCACATCATCGGACTCGGGTTGCACGATGCGATGACTGCACTGTTCCCTGCGCTGTTGCCGGTGGATTACCGGAAAGTGGCCGATCGATATCGCCATCACTATGTCGCGGGCGATCAGATGGTCGATTTATTCGCGGGTGCGCGCGATGGTCTGCGCAGCTTCGGCGAAGCCGGCTTTCTGTTGGCGGTCGCGACCGGCAAAAGCCGAACCGGGCTCGATCGGTCATTAGCGGTTACCGGCGTCGGCGCAGCCTTCGTCGCCACGCGGTGCGCCGACGAAGGCTTGCCGAAGCCCGATCCGGACATGTTGTTTCACTTGATGGATAAACTGGGTGTCGCAGCGGAGCGCACGTTGATGATCGGCGATACCACACACGATCTCGAGATGGCCCGCCGTGCGGGCGTTCGCGCGATCGCCGCAAGTTATGGCGCTCACCCGCTGGCGAATTTGACCGCAATGGCGCCGCTCGTGTGCGTCGCATCGTTCGCAGAACTGGTCACGTGGATCACAACAAACGCTTGATCTGCGAGGGCAGGCTGCTCGAGGACGGCAAGCACGGCGTGCGCTTTCTGGCGCCCCCTATCGACGGGGAGTTGCCACGCCCGGCATTCGTCATTCGCTTCTCCGGCATCGTCCACGCGTACTTCAATCGCTGCTCGCATGTGCACGTTCAGCTCGACTGGGAGGAGGGCGAGTTCTTCGATCTCGCCGGTCTATACTTGGTGTGCTCGACGCACGGCGCCACTTACCTCCCTGAAAGCGGCCGTTGCGTGGCCGGCCCGTGCAGCGGCCGCGGTTTAGTACGGCTGCCCGTCGAAGAAATCGATGGGCAGGTCTATTTGATCACCGACGATTCCAAGGAACCTACCCATGGCTGATTCAAACGCACCCGGGGCTTATTCAAATACACCCGGCGGCGACAACTGGGAGCGGCAAGTCATCGAGCGTCTCGCTCGCGCAGGCCTCGACGAGCAGCGCCGCACCCGGCGCTGGGGCATCTTGTTCAAGACACTCACTTTGATCTACCTGTTCGCCATTCTATTGATCGGCCTCGGCTGGATCGGCGGCAAAGAGCATCAGTTGCAGGGTAATCACACGGCACTGGTCGAGCTGTCCGGGGTGATTTCCAACAATTCGCCCGCCAGTGCCGAGCGGATTAACGCCGGACTGCAGGATGCATTCAAGGATTCCAAGACGCAAGGCGTGATCTTGCGGATCAACAGCCCCGGCGGCAGTCCGGTGCAGGCAGGCCAGATCAACAGCGAGATCCGCCGTCTGCGCGGGTTGCATCCGAAGGTCCCGCTGTACGTAGTGGTGGACGACATCTGCGCTTCGGGCGGTTATTACGTCGCGGCTGCCGCAGATCGCATCTACGTCGATCCCGCCAGCATCGTCGGCTCGATCGGCGTGTTAATGGATGGCTTCGGGTTCACCGGCACGATGGACAAGCTGGGCGTCGAGCGGCGCTTGATCACGGCAGGCGAGAACAAGGGCTTCATGGATCCGTTTTCTCCGCTCAATCCGAAGCAGAAAGAATATGCGGAGACGATGTTGAAAGAGATCCACCGCCAGTTCATCGATGTCGTGAAGCAGGGCCGCGGCAATCGGTTGAAAGAAACGCCTGAGATGTTCAGCGGACTGGTGTGGACCGGTCAGAGAAGCATCGAGCTCGGCTTGTCCGATGCGCTTGGGAGCGTCGAGTACGTTGCGCGCGAAGTGATCAAGGCAGAAGACGTCGTCGACTTTACCCCGCGCGAAAATATCGCCGAACGGCTGGCGCGGCGCTTCGGGAGCGCGACCGCTGAGGCACTGCTGCGCCAGAGCGGCGGGTCGTCTCTGCGCTGAGTCTCGCT
This sequence comes from Betaproteobacteria bacterium, assembly GCA_039934195.1. Taxonomy (GTDB): domain Bacteria; phylum Pseudomonadota; class Gammaproteobacteria; order Burkholderiales; family SHXO01; genus SHXO01. The sequence goes on along the minus strand of JBDTMS010000323.1, from coordinate 2,207 downwards.
GCCGGCGCAGCTTGCAATACGAACACCGTCGGACGCCGGTTCAGGTCAGGCGGGCGTCGCCTCCATCCAGAGATAAGATCGGTGCGGATGGTCTCATGCGGCGAGGTGAGCTCGGTCGCGAGACATAGACGCGTTTGCGCGTGACAGATCTCGAGTAGTGCGGCAAGCAGCTGGTTGTTGCGATAGGGCGTCTCGATGAAAATCTGTGCGCCGCCATCGACGCCGGACTGCGATTCCAGACTTCGAATCGCGGCGGTACGAGGCTCCGCGGCGACCGGCAGATAGCCGTGGCAGACGAACCGCTGGCCGTTGAGCCCCGACGCAGCAAGCGCAAGTATCAGAGACGACGGGCCCACCAGCGGGACGACGCGAATTCCCGCGAGGTGGGCCTGAAAAACCAACTCGCCGCCAGGATCGGCAACCGCGGGATAGCCGGCTTCGGACAACATGCCAACCCGCGCCCCCGCTGCCATGGGCGCAAGCAACTTCGGCAACTCGTCCGCCGATGTGTGCTCGTTCAAGCTGTCGATGCGAACGTCGCTCAGTGGACGCTCGATGCCGAGCCGCTTCAAGAATGCGCGAGCGGTCTTCGGCTCTTCGGCGATGTAGCCATCCAGACGGCGAACGATTTCCAGCGTCTCAGCGGACAGGACCAGTGCCGGATCCATATCGCCCAGCGGCACCGGCACCAAGAACAACGCGCCGGCCGTCATCGAAGGTGTTCTGCTGGCGCCACGATCAAAGCACCCGCAAGCCCGCCGCGTTCAACATCGACACGACTTGGATGAGGGGCAAGCCGATCAGCGCGGTGGGGTCCGTTCCGTTTATGCTCTCGAGCAATGCGACGCCCAGCCCCTCCGACTTCGCGCTGCCTGCACAATCGAATGGCTGCTCGCGCTGTAAATACACATCGATCTCGTGCGGCGATAATTGCCGAAACCGAACACGCGTCGGGACGAGAGCGGTCTGGATGACGTTGGTGCGCGTTTGCAGGAGTGCCACCGCGGTATGAAACATCACGTCGCGGCCGCTCGCGCGGAGCAATTGCTCTCGCGCACGCTGAGCATTGCCTGGCTTGTCGAGGCGAAAGCCGTCGACTTCCGCCACTTGGTCGGAGCCGAGGACCAGTGCGTCGGGAAATCGCGCGATAGCGGCTCTGGCCTTCGCTTGCGCGAGGCGTTCAGCGGTGGCTGCAGGCGCTTCGCCGTGCAGCGGCGCTTCGTCGACGTCCGGTGCGAATGTCTCGAACGCAAGCCCAAGCCGACTCAAAAGCTCGCTTCGGTAACGCGATGTGGAGGCGAGGACAAGCATGATCGAGCGTGCAGCGCAACCCGTAAAACAGCGATATTGGGAGGATAACGTTTTGACAGTGCAGAGAAAAAATTCTAACATGCGCGGTTTGCGTTTGGCTCGATTATTATTGCCGACGCGGATGTGCGTGGGCCTGCACCGCAAACGCCAAGTCTGAATATTGCCGAGCGCCAACTGCGGCCGGGCAAAACGCCGTGCCATCAGTCGCTTCGGCGCGCTAAGCACGTTTTGCCGGGGACTTTTAACCGGGACTTTAGCCGGGGACTTAACTGGCGACTTTTAACTGGCGACGCCTACCGGGTTTCGTATTTCCGGGGCCGCTCTATCAAGGTTGCGGGCAGCTGCAACCAGATTGACGGTGTTCGGTCAAGACGTGGATGGTCGCGTGTTGGATACTCAAATGAACTCACGAAAGACGACGTCTCTCCCGGCGTCAGAAAAAATGAAACGCAAGGACAGACCCGCGGCGTCGGTAGGCGCTATCGGCACGTCCGCTTGCGCGAAGGAAGCGGAAACGAAAAACGGTGATATTGGCGCGATGACCATCGAGCCCGCTCGGTTCTGCAAGCAGCAAGGAAGCTTGTCCGGAACCATTCCGGCAACCCAATTGCTGCGCCTGACCGACTTCGTAACTGAGCGACCGGGGAAGGTCGACTATGCGCTGCTCGGTTCAACCGACGAATACGATCATCCGGCGCTGCAACTGAATTTGTCGGTGGATGTAACGGTACCGTGTCAGCGGTGTTTGCAAGGCTTGCATCTGCAATTCGAGACCAGCCGACAACTGCTGCTGATACCGGGGGTCAGGGAGTTCGATTCGATTGAAAATGAAGATCACGAAATCGATACGATTCCGCTGTCGAGCACGCTCGATGTGCGCGACTTGATCGATCAGG
>JBDTMS010000322.1:0-5363 GCA_039934195.1 Betaproteobacteria bacterium | reverse complement strand
ACCGGGCGTTGCCGATCGCGCTTGCGGGGCTCGCGGCGATCACCTTCTACAAGCTGTGCTTCACCAGCTTTGCATCGGGCGCAGGGTTCGCTGGACTCGGTGTACACCTGCAGCATGAGTGGGTGACCCTCGCGAACCTGTTCGCGCTGCTCACCGGGTTTGCCTTGCTGTCGCGTCACTTCGAAGAAAGCCAGATTCCTTCGCTGCTGTTGCGCATTCTGCCGAGCGGCTGGCGCGGCGGATTCGTATTGCTGGCAATCGTCTTTGTGCTCTCATCGTTTCTCGACAACATCGCAGGCGCGATGATCGGCGCAACGATGGCCGGCGTCGTATTTCAACGCAAGCTCCATATCGGTTATCTCGCTGCAATCGTGGCCGCATCGAACGCGGGCGGTGCGGGCAGTGTCCTGGGCGATACTACGACCACGATGATGTGGATTGCCGGTGTGCCTGCGCTGAATGTTCTCGACGCGTATGTCGCATCTGTCGCGGCATTTGTCGTGTTCGCGATTCCCGCATCGCTGCAGCAAAACGGCTACGCGCAGCTCGAAAAGCGAACGATGGATCGAGTCGATATCGACTGGCCGCGGGCGGGTGTCGTCATCGTTATCGTAATCGCGGCCCTGGCGGCCAATGTCGCGACCAACCTGTTCGCGCCGGCGCTGGGCGAGCGCTTTCCGGTTATCGGTGCCGCCGTTTGGGCAGCCATCGTGCTCACGGCCTCGATTCGAAAACCCGATTGGTCCATCATGCCCGCAACTGCGACGAGCAGCGTGTTTCTGCTGGCGCTGGTCCTTGCGGCTTCGATGATGCCGATCGAACAGCTGCCACCGGCGTCGTGGCAAACGACGTTCGGCCTGGGCTTTTTGTCCTCCGTGTTCGACAATATTCCGCTGACGGCTCTGGCGCTGAAGCAAGGCGGATACGACTGGGGCTTTCTTGCTTATGCGGTCGGCTTCGGCGGCTCGATGATCTGGTTTGGATCATCTGCCGGCATCGCCGTGTCGAGCGTCTATCCGCAAGCGAAGTCGGTGAACCGGTGGCTCGCGCATGGCTGGCACATCGTTCTCGGCTACGTGATCGGCTTTTTCGTGCTGCTGACGCTGGTGGGTTGGCACGCAAACGATAGGCACAGTCGCGCTTCTATGTTCGATCCGCATATTCTGAACGGACGGGTCGACGCGCAGACTCACCTACATCGACGCGAAGTGCTCGAGCATTCGCTGCGCGTCGGGCGTGATGCCGGTGAACAAGCGAAACGCTTCGACCGCCTGGAACACCGCCATGCCGCCGCCATCGAGGGTTCGGCAGCCGATGCTCCGAGCCGCACGCAGCAGTTGCGTTTCCATCGGAAAGTACACGATCTCGGCAACCCATAGCGCTGGGTGCAGTAGATCTGCGGGCAACGGCAGGCCGGGATAGTTGGCCATGCCGGTCGGCGTGGCGTGAATTAATCCATCGGCTGTTTCAATCGCGCTACTCAGATCGTCGCCCGCGATTGCCCTGCCTGCACCGAAGCGCGCATTCAAGTGGTCAGCAAGCTGCCGAGATCGCGCCCGTTCGCGATCGAACACGGTGAGCTCGCGCAATCCCAAAGTAAGTGCGGCGTGTGCCACGGCCGCGCCGGCGCCACCCGCACCGAGTTGCACCGCTCGATCCAGTTTCACGTCCGGCAGCGAGCGGCGAAAGCTCTCCGCGAAACCCCACCAGTCGGTGTTGTGACCGATCCGTTGTCCCGCGTGCAACACGACGGTGTTTACTGCGCCGATCGCTCGCGCGTCGTCTGACAGCGCGGTCAGCAGCGGAATCACGGTCTGCTTGCAAGGATGCGTGATGTTGAGACCGGCGAATCCCATGCGTTCGGCCGCCGCCAGCAAATCCGGCAGCGCATCGCCCCCGAGTCCAAGCTGTTCGAGATCGATACGCTGGTAGATGTAGCGCAAACCTTGAGCGGCACCTTCGCGTTCGTGCATCGACGGTGTGCGCGAAGCCTTAATGCCCGCGCCGATCAGGCCGACCAGGACCGCGGGTTGAAAGTGAGTCGCTTGAGGCATTGTTTTCCGAGCGCCGAGATGGGTTTTTCTGCCGAGCCGGGCAAATTTCTGTAAGGTCGCGAAACCAAGAATTTTGATCGGGACTATTCGCTAACGCGCCTCAATGGCCGAATCATATCGGACCAGCGGAGACATGCTGGAACCTCATAAGAGTCGAACAGGAGACCTGCACGATGATCGCGCACGCCACGCCTGAATTCCAGCGGCAGACAATCCTTCGGATTTCCTGGCGGCTGCTACCGCTGGTGGTCATCAGTTACCTGATGGCGTACATCGATCGAACCAACATCGCCTTCGCCGCTTTGACCATGAACAAGGACATCGGGCTGAGCTCGTTCATGTTCGGTTTGGGCGCCGGGATCTTCTTTATCGGCTACGCATTGTTCGAAGTGCCGAGCAACGTGATTCTCGAACGCGTCGGTGCGCGCATCTGGATCGCGCGCATCATGATCACCTGGGGGATTATCTCCGGCTTGATGGCGCTCGCTACCGGACCCATCAGCTTTCTGATCTTGCGATTTCTCCTCGGCGTTGCCGAAGCCGGCTTCTTTCCCGGCATCATTTTTTATCTGACGACGTGGTTTCCCGCAAAGTATCGTGGCCGGGTTATATCGGCGCTGTTTCTCGCCGTGCCAGTGTCCAATGCCGTTGCGTCGATTGCATCAGGCGCGATTTTAGAGATGAACGGTGTGCTGGGCGTGAAAGGCTGGCAGTGGGTGTTCATTCTGGAAGCCATCCCTGCGGTGCTATTGTCGGCGGTCGTGCTAAAGGCGCTTACTGATCGTCCAGCCGTCGCCACGTGGCTGAGTGTCGAACAGCGACAATGGTTGGAGGCAGAGTTGCAGTCCGAGCGCGTTGTAGTCGAACGCTCCGGCACGCTCAGCCTCTTGCAAGCTCTGGTCGACAAACGTGTGCTCGCACTCGCGCTGATTTATTTCACCAGCGTGACGGGGAGCTATGGCATCACGTTCTTCCTGCCGCAGATCGTCAAGGGATTCGGTCTATCGAACCTGATAACCGGCCTGGTCACAGCGGTGCCATACACGGTCGGCGCAATCGGTCTCGTGGCGTGGGGCCATTCCTCCGATCGGCATCATGAACGACGCTGGCATTTGATCGCGGCATCGACCGTTGCTGCAATCGGTCTGCTCGGAGTGGGTTGGCTGCACGATTCGTATTGGGCGCTGGCTGCAATGTCCATCGCCACAGTCGGAATCTATGGGTCGCGTGCGTGCTTCTGGCCGATGCCCTCGCTTTTTCTCACCGGGGCTGCCGCGGCGGCGGGCATCGCGCTGATCAATTCGATCGGCAATCTCGGCGGCTATGTCGGGCCGTTCATCGTCGGCTGGATCAAGGACAGCACGAAGAGCTTCGAGATGGCTCTGTATTTTTTGGGCGCATGCACGCTGCTGTCGGCTGTGATCACGTTTTTACGCTACACGTGCAACCAACCCGCCGGAACTGCTGGTCCCCGATACTGGCAAGCGGCTGGCCGCAAAGGAAGCTTGAGCCCGGTTCAATCCACCGGTATGCCGCGGGCACTGGCAACTTCGGCGGGGGACACCGCGGGCGCATGATTTCCCCACGACTGGCGGATGAAACTGACCACCGCGGCAATTTCCTGATCGGTCAGATCCTGACCGAAAGGCGGCATGCCATACGGACGCGGATTGCCTTGTGTGCTCGGCGGAAAACCGCCGTTGACCACGATGCGAATTGCGTTGATCGGATACGGCATAACGATCGCCTCATTGTTGACCAGCGGCGGATAGATTCGCGGCACGCCGGTGCCGTTGCGCTGGTGACACTCGGCGCAAAACTTCTCGTAGATCCTGGCGCCCTGCCTGACTAAGGCTTCGGTCTGCTTCTCGTCGACTCTGATCTGCGCCGGTTCAGTTGCCTCGCCGTCGTGTGTTTGCGATTTTAAATACACTGCCATCGCGCGGATATCCGCTACAGTCAGATACTGAAGGCTGTCGTGAACGACGGTCGCCATGGGACCGAACACCGCTCCGCGCGCGGACACGCCGGTCTTCAGCAGATCCACAACCTCGGCGATGTCCCAATCGCCCAGCCCGGTTTCGCGATCGGAGTTGAGCGATGGCGCATACCAGTTTTGTATTGGGATCAGACCGCCTGCAGTCGCATTGTCGTTAGCCACCGCACCGAGTACGTTGCGTGCGCTATGACATGCATCGCAATGACCAAGACCGGTGACGAGATACGCGCCGCGATTCCATTCTTCAGTCTGAGTCGGATCGCCGGCGAATTCTCCCATGCGGAAATACAACGCTCGCCAGCCGACCAGCAGCTTGCGCTGGTTGTAGGGAAACCCCATTTCGTGCGGCCTGCTCGGCTTGTTCACCGGTTTGATCGTTTGCATGTACGCGAACATATCGTCCGCATCGGCGCGCGTAACTTTCGTATAGTTGGTATACGGGAAGGCGGGGTATAGCAACACGCCATCTTTGCCACGGCCTTGGTGCAATGCTTGCCAGAAATCCGCTGCCGTCCATCTACCGATGCCGGTTTGCGCGTCGGGAGTGATGTTCGGCGCGAACAGCGTACCGAATGGCGTCTGCATCGCGACGCCGCCTGCGTAGGGTTCGCCGCCGCCGAGCGTATGGCAAGCGATACAGTCGCCGGCGCGCACGAGATATTCGCCACGCATAATTGTTTGCGAGCGATCCTGGGTTCGCGGCTTCGCCGGCGAACTGGGCTTATCGCGTGACAGCAAGAAGACCATCGCGAACACCGCGATTCCCGCTATCAGTGCAACAGTCAATGCTCGTTTCATGTCCGTATCGATTGCTAATGCGACGCGACGCTACCGCATTCCATTGGCAGCTTCACAACATCGACATTGGGCAGGGGCCCGCTCGAAGGAGGCGGCTGGGCGGCAAGCCACGCGCCGATAGCAGAGATGTCTGCTGGGTCCAGCAAAGATGCGATGTGCGCCATGCAATCGGGCTCGTGAGCGCGCCGATGACGGACTCGCCATGCGCCCATTTGCCGTCCTACATAGAGCGGAGACAACCCGAGCAAACCGGGGATCGCAGGCGCCATTCCGGTGAGCTGTTCGCCGTGACAAGCGGTGCATGCCGGCAAATTCCTGGATGCGTCGCCGCGCGTGACCAGCAATTGTCCTCGCGCCAACACACCGTTCTGGACCTCCGCCGTTGACCGCGGATAGGGAGGATGCAGCTTCGCGTAGTAGTCCGCGATTTCGTGCAGGTAGGCGTCCGACATGTAGCCCACCAGATAATTCATCACCGCGTACTGGCGACGGCGATCACGAAAGTTGACGAG
>JBDTMS010000321.1:0-5366 GCA_039934195.1 Betaproteobacteria bacterium | reverse complement strand
GATGAGCTTCTTCGAGAAGCGTCATCTGGGTGATGTCGCATCGCGCTTCGAATCGATCAGCGTCATCCAGCGCACATTGACCACCAGCTTCTTCGAGGGCGTAATGGATGGATTGATGAGCATTTTGATTTTGGCGATGATGCTCGTGTACAGCGTCAAGTTGACGTTGATCGTCTGTGGCGGCGCCGTTCTATATGCGGCGATTCGTGCCGCCCTGTATCGGCCGCTGCGGCTGGCGCAGGAAGAGCAGATTCTGCATTCAGCCAAACAACAATCCAGTTTTCTGGAATCGGTGCGTGGCATTCAAAGCGTGAAGCTGTTCAATCGCCAGATCCAGCGCCGCACCGTGTATCAAAACAAGCTGGTCGACAACTTCAATGCCGGCATCCGCATTCAACAACTCGGCATCTGGTTCAAGACGCTAAACCGCGGCGTGTTCTGCATCGAAAACGTCGCGGTGATCTGGATCGGCGCACTGCTGGTGTTGAGCGGCAACATGTCGGTGGGAATGCTGTTTGCGTTCGTCGCGTACAAACAGCAATTCATTTCCCGCATCGTCTCGCTGATCGACAAGGTAGTCGAGCTCAAGATGCTCGGCCTGCACGCGGAGCGCGTCGCCGATATCGCGCTTGCCCCGAACGAAGTCTCGAGCGGGCATGCGGATCCCTCGATCCCGCTGCGCGGAGCCGACATCGAGCTGCGCAACGTCGCATTCCGCTACTCCGAATCCGACCCGCTGGTGCTCGATAACATCAGCCTGCGCATCGGCGAAGGTGAATCGGTAGCGGTGATCGGTCCTTCCGGGTGCGGCAAGACAACGCTGGTCAAGGTTCTTCTGGGTCTGCTGCCGGCTACCGAAGGCGAGGTACTGGTCGGCGGCGTGTCGCTGAGTGCGCTGGGGTGCAATCGTCTGCGCGACATCGTCGGCAGCGTAATGCAGGAAGACCAGCTGTTCGCCGGATCGATCGCGGACAACATCTGTTTCTTCGATCCGGAGCCGGATCAGGAGCGCATCGAACGCTGTGCGCAGATCGGGGCGGTCCATCAAGAAATCGCGGCGATGCCGATGTTGTACAACACGCTGGTCGGCGATATGGGGACAGCACTTTCGGGCGGACAGAAGCAACGGGTCTTGCTAGCGCGTGCGCTGTACAAGCAGCCGAAGATTCTCGTGCTCGACGAAGCAACCAGCCATCTGGATGTTGCACGAGAGCGCGTGGTCAATGACGCGATTCGCGCGCTGAACATCACGCGGGTAATCATCGCGCATCGTCCGGAAACGATTGCGTCGGCCGATCGCGTGATCAAGCTGGGCTCGGGATCGGTGCAGACCCTCGGTGCGGTGCCGAATACGTTTGCCGGAGACGACCGAGCTGCGATGGCGACAAGCGCGTAAATGCCGTCAGATCAGCTTGTCCTGGATCGCGACAGGACTTCCGGGCGCGGCGTGAATCTGATGCGCGTCTGTGACGGTGATCGTCGAGGCACTGGGCTAGGTGAACCGGCTCGGAGAGGTGGCCCTTCACGGCGATGAACCGCTGCCGCCGCGTTAGAACTGAGCACGAAAAGGAAACGCCCCGCCCAAGTGTGGCGTTTCAGTTTGCGGTGATGGGATTGTTTACCTGCGGCGACGCGCCGCAAATCCGACTAAACCCAAGCCCGCCAACATCAGCGCATAGGTCTGCGGTTCCGGCACCGCGGTCGCGAACGTCAACGAGACATCGAGCGAGCTGTCTCGCACGCCGCTGCCAGTGGCGACCAGCTTATAGGTACCAGGGCCGATAGGCAGGTGGTCGAACGAGTGTGCAAAACCCGCAAGTATGCCGGCGAAGGTATCGCTGAATACCAGTGAATTGGCGGAGTCGAAGATGTCGATGTTGACGCCGACCAACCGCGGAGGCGAGGCGACCGAAATGAAGATTACGACAATTGGGATTGATCTGGCAAAGAACGTTGTGCAGGTCCATGGTGTCGATGAACGAGGCAAGACGGTGCTGAACAAACAACTCAAGCGCGAGCAAGTGATGGCGTTCTTCGCCAACCTGCAGCGCTGCCTGCTAGGCATGGAAGCCTGTGGGAGCGCGCATTACTGGGCGCGCAAGCTAGAAAATCTAGGACATACCGTGAAGCTCATAGCGCCGCAGTTCGGGCGCTGCCGGCAGGAGTAGAAATTTCCCAAACGTTGAAGCCGTCCACGACACCGATATCCGAGCCCAACGTAAACGTCACCGATTGACTTAGCGCACCCGTTTCAGTCGTAACCAAGGTGTTGAGAAACAGCGTGTCGCCGTCATGAAGTGCAGGCGAAAAAGTAGCTGATTCCGTTAAGTGGTTGAACGAAACAGATTGTGTTGTGGCGCCCGCGTTCTGCGTGCTCCATATGAGCACAGCCGAGATGGCTACCCCGGAAAGGCTCTTCCAAGTCAGTTTGTTTCTCCGACATGAGTGGGGGGACGGACGTTAAATCCTCGTTGAGTATCAGCCCACTTCATAAGTCGGTCAATCATTTTGACGTATCTTGCACATTTCGCACACTGTTCGTGCACGCCAATTACTCGCGCCCCATTTCCGGTCATCTCGATGCCTTGTACGTACAACGTTTTTGCTTGAAACGAGTGCTCAACAAGCTTCGCCTGGAAGCTTTGCCCGATCGCACCACACGGTTCGATCCGGCAACTGCAGATACGCGAGCTGGTCCGCTTTGAGGCGCGCACTTAACAAGCACTAGTCCGATCTGAAGTTTCATTCCATCTGTCGCGCAGGCGTGCCGGCATGATCGGAAAGTTCTTTTGCGTGCCGGTCGGAATCGCGATGGTCTGGGCGTCCTTGCGATAGATCAGGCGAAGATCGCAAGCCACAGGAAAAGGAAACTATGAACGCTGAACCGCAAGCAGAGCACCGCTGGCTCGAAAGGCTCGTCGGCGAATGGATCTATGAGTCTGAAATGCCGGCGCATGAGGGCAAGCCGTCCGAAAAGATGACCGGAACGGAAACCGTTCGCTCGTTAGGTGGCGTCTGGATCATTGGTGAAGCGCGCGGTCCGATGCCCGGAGCCGGTCTTGCGACGATGGTAGTGACGTTGGGCTATGACACGCGGAAAAGGCGCTTCGTCGGGAGCTGGGTGGGGTCGATGATGACGAACCTTTGGGTCTACAACGGCGGCTTGGATAATGCAGGCAACGTGCTGACCTTGGACACGGAAGGCCCGCACATGTCGGTCGAGGGAAAGCTCGGAAAATATCAAGATGTGATCGAGTTGAAGAGCGACGACGAGAGAGTGCTGACCTCCCGCTTCCTCGACGATGACGGCCAGTGGCGCCAGATCATGAGCATGCGTTTTCGCCGCACCAAGTAATCGACGCCGGCTGAGAACGACGCACAATAAATCCAGGAGACATCGATGACCACGACTTCAGTCCCGCGCCCGAAAATCGTTTCTCACGAGCAATGGCTGCGCGACCGGAAAAAACTTCTTGCAAGCGAGAAAGGGCTCACCCAGCAGCGCGATCGCGTCAATGCCGAACGGCGCCGGCTTCCCATGGTGAAAATCGAAAAGGACTATACGTTTGACGGACCGAACGCCAAGGTGAGCTTGGCGAGTCTCTTCGATGCCCGTCGACAGCTCATCGCCTACCACTTCATGTTCGACCCGGCGTGGGAAAACGGCTGCCCCGGCTGTACCGGTTATATCGATTCGATCGGCGATATTTCGATGTTGAACGACCGCGACACGACATTTGTCGTCGTATCGCGCGCTCCACTCGCCAAGCTCGAAGCGTACAAGGCGAAGAAAGGCTGGAACATCGCGTGGTTCTCATCGTTCGACAGTCCATTCAACTACGATTTTCACGTCACACTCGACGACGCGGTCGCGCCGATCGACTACAACTATCGCAGCAAAGCGGAGTTGTTCGCACACAACAGCCCCAACCCGACGCAAGGCGAGGAGCATGGGCTCAGCGTTTTTTTCCGCCTCGATGACAAGGTGTTTCACACCTATTCGGCTTACGCGCGCGGCACGGAAACGCTGACCGATTCATACGCACTGCTCGACGTCACGTCGTACGGGCGTCAGCAAGACTTCGAGGATTCGCCTGCGGGATGGCCGCAGAAGCCGACTTACGGTTAGCCGACGCTAGTGTGTTGTCCCATTGATAACTTGCCGGAAACCTGGCGCGAATCGATACGTCCGCGACGAGTCGAAGCTGACGTTCGCGAAGCCCCGCGCTATCGCTCAGACATGTCGAGCGAGATCCAAGTCGGTGCGTGGTCGCTGGCGTGATCGAGATCGCGAACCCAGGTGTCCACGCCCGCATCGGCCAGGCGCGGCGCAATTTGTGCGCTCAACAATAGGTGGTCGATGCGAAGGCCCGAGTTGCGCTGCCAGTGCTGGCGGAAGTAATCCCAAAACGTGTAGATGCGCTGGTCCGGGTGACGCGTGCGAATCGCATCGACCCAACCTTGGCTGAGCAGGCGGACGTAGCATTCCCGACTCTCCGGCTGCAACAACGCATCCTTAAGCCATGAGCGCGGGTTGTAGATATCGAAGTCGGTGGGCACCACGTTGTAGTCGCCCGCCAGCACGACGGGATGACCGCTTTCGTAGAGCCCTTTCGCGTGCTCGATCAAGCGCTCGAACCACTTCAGTTTGTAGTCGAACTTCGGACCCGGCTGCGGATTGCCGTTGGGCAGATACAGGCAACCGATGATGATCCCCTGCACTGCCGCTTCGATGTAACGGCTATGGTCATCAGACGGGTCGCCAGGCAAGCCGCGCCGTGACTCGATCGGATCGTCACCCTTGGCAAGAATCGCGACGCCGTTCCACGACCGCTGGCCGTGCCATATCGCGCCGTACCCAGCGTCGCGAATCTCCCCGATGGGAAAGCTCGCGTCCAGCGCTTTGAGCTCCTGCAGGCAAACGATGTCCGGCGATTCTTTGTCCAACCATTGCAGCAGATGCGGAAGGCGCGAGCGAATGCCGTTGACGTTGAACGTAGCGAGTTTAATTGCAGTCATGAGTGCCTATGTCCATTCGAGCGGTGAGCATTGACGAAGCGCCATGTCGCCTGAAGCCGGTATAAAAACACAATAGCCTGCGAACCGGAGCGGCGCCAGCGCCTCGAAGCGAAAGGTGCACACGCGGTGTCGAACCGCGCGGTAATAAAAAAGTTCCCGCGGTTGTCGATTTCTCGAAGTCTCGTACGTCGTTCAGTTAGAGCGCGCGATGCAATCTTCGATACCACCAGATACCCGGCGCTACTAATCATAAGGAGACTTAAAAGATGCGGTTCGCGTTATTGGTCAAGGCCAGCAAGGACAGCGAAGCCGGCGTGATGCCGAGCGAGGCGTTGCTAACCGAGATG
>JBDTMS010000320.1:0-5377 GCA_039934195.1 Betaproteobacteria bacterium | reverse complement strand
ACCCGCTGCGTGATGGGCTGCAGGTTGCCTGAGGAATCTTTGGCGATAAAGAGCGGCGCGGGAGCACTCGCAGAACCGAATCCCACGCCCCAGGCGGTTGGGTCGGAACTGGTTACGTCGAATTTCCAGAGGTTACCTTGCAGATCGCCCGCGTAGATATAGTCCACCACGTTGTCGCCATTCACGTCGATCGGCGTCGGTGTGGAAAGGCCGTTTGGGGTCGTTGCGGTTCCCGCTTTGGTGGTGATCTTGCGTACTAGCGCGCCGGTTTGCAGATCGACGATATACAGCGTTGCATAACCGGTGGCACTTTGCGCGCCGTCAGCATCGGTGTTGTTGTAACCGTTGCCAAAGACCGCGACCCATTGCCCGTTCGCCATCTTGACGATCGATGGCTGACTGAACGTGTATCCAAGATCAGCATCGTTTGTATCATTGAACTCCCAGAGCGCTACTTTGTTTGCGTTGGCTTCAGTAAATAGCGTTGGATTGGTCACGTCCAGCGCATACACGCCCTGCCCGCCGCCTCGCAGCGCACCCACTAATACCGTGTGCCATGAGCCACCGAAGAAGGCGTCACCGGCGGTGGGCGACCCATCGACGTAATAGCGGTGATTGTAGTTAACGGCGGTCAGCTTGCTCAGGTTCGCGAACACCTTGTTGGGAACGTAGGCCAGGAATTCTTGCCCGTTAGCTGCGTCGAATCCGTGCAGCATGCCGTCGTTGGCACCCACGTAGATCATCGGGCGACGCGACGCATTCGCGCTGCGAAATGCTGAGTATGGCGCAGCGGCGAAGCTATCGGGATAGTTGAAAGCGGGAACACCAACGTAGTAAGGCGAGGAATCGACGATGTCGCCAAGTTTGTTCGCCGGGCGCGAGCGGAAGTTAAGGCCAGTCGCCTCGTTCGCGGCGCTGCCGCGCACATAATCCAGCCGTGCGGCTCCGTTGCCATCAAATGTTCCGGTGGCATTGAGGCTTAGAGCAGCCGATTGCGCCAGATCGAGTTCCGTCGCCGATGGCGAAAACGGATTAGCCGGCCAACGAAACGGGATGCCTTTTCCGGTAGACGGCTTGATCGTCAGGATCGTTCGTCCGGTGTTGTAGTTCTGTCCGTTAATCACCTGGCCTGCGTCCCATGCGGTCGTGCCTAACGTGCCGTCGGCCTTGATTGGAAAGGCAAGCAACTGTCCGCTCCAGTCTCCGCTGCTAAAGCGCGCTTGATACACCACTGAACTCGTACTAAGCGTGCCGGTGTTCAGAGAAACAGCGGAGCCCGAGCCCACCTTGGAGGTAATGTCGTTCGCAATCGAGGTGATGGCATCGGTAAAGGCCGTTTGATTGGTTGCTAGATAAGCTGATTCGGTGCCGCCAGCGCTTGCCATCTGGTTCATTGCCGCAACGGCGCTGGCGTTCGCCACCGTCTCGCCCAGTCCGACGACGTAGGTCTGGATGTCATAGATGCCGTTCGGCGCTTTGGTCAGCGCGGTAGTACGCAATGGCGTGATCGCGCTTACCGTGTCTTGGGTTGGCAGGCCACTGGCTCGTTGCGCGAGCGTGTAGAGGCCGCCTGAGGTCGTACCGGTGGCAAGCCCATCGGTGATCATCATGACGAAGTTCTTTTGGCAGGTATATTGAATCGGACTCGTCGCACCAGCAAAGTAGGTGCGTGCCGAATTCAATGTTCCCGGCAGCGGGGTAAACAGCGCGCCATTCTTAATCTCACTGGAACCTGTTTTAGTTTCGGAGGCGATTTTCGCCATCAGTGTGTTGTAGTGGGCCGTCGAGTCGGGCAACACCGGCTCCACCAACGCGCCTGCACCTGTAATGTTGCCGTAATACCCCCATGCCCTGGGCACGTACACTTGCCGCGTAATTGACGGCGTACTCGATGTGCTGGGCAAGAAACCGGCATCCGTTTCGGTGAACGCCACGGTGCTGGGGAAACACGGCCCGAATGGACATCCGGTGAAGCTCGTCCCCGCCCAGGAATTACCAGCGCTGGTTTTGTGCTGGGCGAAGATGGAATAGTTGGTGCCCGAGGTTGGCGTAGGCGACAATCCCCAGAGCGATGTGCAATATGTCAGTCCATTTATCGTGGTGGAGGCGCAGCCACTGAGCGCGCCGTTACCGGTGTAGAGCACGTCGTTGATCGAAGGATCATCACCCGACGTGTCATAGGTTACATATGCGCCGCCGGGACTGAACGGTTGCGGATTAACGATGCAGCGCTTACCGCCAGCGTTGACCAAGGGCGTGCCTGAACAGGCGTCGGTAAAGACCATGCCGGTGTCGCTGCCCAGGAAATACGCGTAGGTATTTCGCAGTGCTGGGCTGTTAACCGCATAGGTCATCAAGCCCCAATTGAATGAATTGCGGAAGCTCGTAATCGTGCTATTGATTACCGATCGGCCAATGTTGCTGCGGGTTGCGGGATTGTCACCTGCAATGAGCTTTCCCGCCATGGTGGCGTCCATGGATTGTGAGTTGTCCAGGATGACCAGCACATTGGGTTTGACCGGCGTGGTTAGAAACAAAGGCACCGTTGCCAAGGTAAGCGGTGCGGCCCCCGTATGAGTTTGGAAGGTCATCGTTGTGCTAGCGCTAAACAGCACGGTTGCGATGACAAAGCTCGTTGTCTTTGGTGGTGTATGCCGGCCCATGCTATCCCCTGAAAGCTAACTGATCAGTACTTCACGTAAACGGATTGCAGCAATACCTGTGTCACAGCGTTCGCGCCCCAGCCCGAAGCCGTTATCCGATAGGAGATGCCCCCAGCGCTGGGCTTGACGCCCACCGCCATGCTTTGTCCTTGCATTGCAGGTAGCGCACCGAGCAGCTCAACGATGTAGCGCGGCTGCTGCGATACCTGGTCGATCGTGCTGCTGTACGCCAAGCTGTTTGAGCTATTCGCCCAAACATTCAGTGTAGGATCCGCCCACACCGGATTAGCGGTGGAGGACGGCGTGCACAGACCATTGGTGCAATTGCCATCGAACGCACTGGTTGCCGAGACTGTGCGCAGCACATAATTCTCGCCGTCACGCAGTGCCGCCTCTGCGGCTTGAAATGCGACATTGACATCACGGCTGTTGCCCGCCTCCTTCTCCTGCAGCACGTTGGTTTGCATCGCGGTGATGCCAAGCATCGTCAACAACATGAGGAAGATGAGGACGGTGATCAGTACGACCCCGCGCTGCGTGGCGCGATTTCTTGAATTCCGCGTTTCATGTACTTTGTTCGTGCGGCCTCGCATTACATGCTCCGGTTTCTGATGTTGACCGTCGTGCTAAACGCACGCCGAATGCGCCTGTCTGCTGCCGCGACATTGGCGCCATTGAAGAAATACGTCTGCGGTTGAGTTGCAACGTTATCGTTGCCGGTTCTGACTAGCATGTTGATGCGGATACTCACCACATTGGCCATATTCAATGCCGGACCCGGCGGTACAAAGCTGTTGGCTGAAAGATCACCATCGGTATCAACGCCAAATAGGATGCGGATCTGCTCGATGTTCTCCGCAAGTTCTTCGGGCGCCTGCGTTCCAATCACGCGCCAGAGCGAAGGGCCCGTACCAAACTGGCTCGGGGCGACGTAATAGGTGGCTGTGGTGAGCCTGGCTAACTCCGCGTTGCTACCGAAGATCCGGCCCACATCATTGATGGTGTTGCCCGGTGCGCTACCTCCGGCCGTGTGCACCACCGCGCCCGACGTATCCGGACTACCTCCGGTGATCTGGAATACGGCCGCGCCGTAGCAATCTGAAATCAGAACGATGTCGCCGACCGACAATCCGTTGCCTGGAAACGTTTGAATCGCATCCGCAGGTGAGGCCATATAGGGCGCGCTCACCGGCATCGCAACGCTATCCGCCTTGCGTATGGTGATCACGTCGCTGGCTTGCGTTGCGGAGGGGGGGACGGGAAAGTCCGCCGGTGGCGCTGGTGTCCACGAGCCGCCGTTCCCGTAGAAGCCTTGGACGCCGATTAGAAAGTTTTGTGCATACGCCGTAGTGGCGTTCAACGCGTTCTTCGGCGTAATGCCGCGGCCATTGCATCCGCGAAAACTGGCCATGCGAAGATCTCGCGTAACGATATCCAGAGCGGTCCGCCCGTTTTCTTGCAGCCGGGACAGATCGTCTTGCACCGTGTAGGTTTTTGAGCTGGAAAGATAGACGCTAGCCGCGACGCCGGATAACACCAGACCGATGGTCATCGCCACCATCAACTCAACGATGGAGACGCCGGATTGGCGCAATGGAACAATGTATCTAATTGTCATGGTTGGAAACTGGTCACAAAGCGTTTGAGCGTGCCGGTGCGATCGTCATCCCACCACACCTTGGTCACATACATGGTCCCGGCGTTATCGCAACTGGGTGCTCCGGGCGTACCGTCATCGGGCGAGCTATCCAGGCATACGACCCCAGCGCCTTGAGGTAGCGTTGCCGCGTTGGTGGTATTCCAATCGAACGCATCGTACTGAGCCAGTTGGATTGGCGTGCACGGCCCAGTGTCGCAACCCGAATTGCCGGGAATACCGGTCACGTTCGCGTAACCACCTGCCGCCACTCCGGCCAAGTTGGAACGCATCCGGTCAGTCATGTCATAGGCTTGATTGGTCGCGACAGTGCGGTAGTAAGCACTTTGGTTGGCTCTCATTCCGCCTGATAGCAGACCGGCTAGTCCGAGCAACCCGAACGAGAGGATCAGAACCGCAATCAATACTTCGAGCATTGAAACGCCGGTTTGCGCACGAGCGGCGCGGCATCCGCCGATTGTTTTTGACGTTATGGACATGTGACAGCCTTCGTCAAATGTGCTCGTCCGGTCGGGACCACGTCTAGACTGCGGCCGGTATTCCCAGGATGGCTTGCATCACAAACCTTTAGCGCACCTGCGGCCATTGCGATGCGCCCGTCGCCGCTGTATCGAATGTAGTTCGCGCCACCGAAACCTGATTGCGCAATAACGTTGCTGCCAGCCATCGCCTCACGGACTCGAAGCAGCGTCTCCTGCGGCGGGTTGAACGCGCCGTCGCCATCTAGATCCACGAAAATGAGCCGACCGGTTTGCCAAGCGTTGCCAGCGCAAGTCGATCCATTGTTGCTGGGGCACATGGAAACGGAGGCGTTGCGCTTCACCGCCTCGCTTCGCATGAGCTGCAGATCCGAAACCAGTGCATTGGTGTCCGTCGTGATTCGGTTGGCTTGAATGATGGACGAGTAACTGGGCAGCGCCAATGCTGTCAGAATCGCAATAATGACGATCACGATCAGAAGCTCGATTAATGTGAAGCCAGCCTGATCTTTAGCCAACGTTAGGATGCGTGCCCTAGATGCATGTTGCAACTTCATTCTCAGAGATTCCCCGCTGTT
>JBDTMS010000319.1:0-5382 GCA_039934195.1 Betaproteobacteria bacterium | reverse complement strand
CCAGGCAAGAATGGCCCGGTCGCAGTACCGCTGCAGAAGGGCAAGGACGGCAGCTGGGAAGTGCCGCCCGGCGCGAAACTGACGGACGCGCAGTACAAAGAATTCGAGGCCGGCAATCTGTACGTGAATGTACACAGCGCAGCGAATGCAGGCGGCGAGATTCGCGGGCAATTGAAGTAAGCATCTTAGTCGTCGATTTGAGAATGGGCAGCCCCGTGACGGGACTGCCCATTTTGTTTGGTGTCCGCGCGAGCTTACTTTGCGATGTTAGCGGCAGGTGTTAGTGGGCCTCATGACAGTCGACGTCTGCGCGCAACCAAAACGCCGAGCAATCCGATACCAAGTAGCGCGTAAGTGGACGGTTCCGGCACCGCACGCAGCACGCCGAACAATCCATTCGTCTCATCGTTGGGACCAGCCGTAAAGTACAACGACAGCGCGCTCCCGGCCTGTCCCCCATTGCCCGCCGTCAAGGCCCATAGCCCGTCGATCGATATCGGTTTGCCATCCGTTCCTGTCACCACGCCGAGAGACGCACCTGTGGCTGGATCGAAAGCGTTGATCGTCCCGTCGCCGAAATTGCCGACCAGCAGTTTGCCAGCGAATTCGGCAAACGAGGAGGGCGCGACGACCATCCCCCACGGCGAGTTGAGTGGCCCGCCGCTGGTCAGTCGGTTCACGAATTTGCCTTCCGTGTCGAAGACATCGATCGCGCCGTGACCGGCACCTTTCACGTCATCCTCTTTCGCGGCATCTTGAACCGCGTAGCTCACGTATAGATCGCCGCCGATGTTCTCGATGTTGAACGGTGCGTAGCCCGCCGGCAGCGCCGGCGCGGAGAAATTGCCCGTTAGCGCAGGTGCGCCCGAAGTGCCTTTCAGCACATCGATCGTGCCCGCTTTGAAGTTGGCCGCGTAGAGATATTCGTTGGACCCGATCGTCGCAAGCGCGGCGCCTTTGTAGATGTTGGTCGGCGCACCTGGCTTCAGTATCGCCGCCGTTGTGCCTAGCGAATTGCGCCATCCGGACACTGTCCCGTCCTCGCTCACGAACAAGAAACTGTTGCCGTCAAAGTTACTGGCCGAGCTGTTGAACACCTGCCCAGTCGGATTGCCGGCGCCCGGAATCGTTACAGTGAGGCCCACCTTGCTAGTTGCATTCGTAGTGGGATCTACGGAGTAAAGCGTCGACGTGCCCGTACCGTTGTTCGATATCCAGAACGCGTTGCTCGGCGAAAACGAAACGCCCCATGGATTCTTGAGACCCGGATCGGCGATCAGCGCTGTGTTGATCGCCTGATCATCGGTGACTAATTTGGTGACCGTAAATGCTGTGCCGTGCGCGGGGGCCGATAGTGCGGTCAGTGCGATGGCTGCGGCACCAAGACCCAGCGCGTTGCGACAACGTGCAGTGCGTTCGCGAATTGCGGGAGGTTCTGAAATCAATCCGATACGATCCATGACGTCCTCCGTTGGAGATGCAGGTTCTGCTCGTAACGCGCGGCTAGCGGCGTCTAGATACGAAGCGCACCGACCGGCGTTGCACATAAACGTGATGCTTTCGCGAGTCGCCGCGCGCTGTCGCAATGCGCGGACAAAGCGTTCGATTCTATCCGGACGTGCGCAGGCAAATTTCTACGCCGCGACACGAGGATAGTCAACTGTCATTCGCGCCAGAATGCGTATTTGTGCGCATGTTTTGGCGAGGATGAGGTCGCGGGTCGCCGAACCGGCGGTTAACTTACGTGTCGCTTGCGTTCGTGGCGGACGATCGGTAAGCGATCCGTAACCCGGCCTTCGCTATGCTGACCTCGACCAGGGGATCCGCGCACGGCACCGACACGTGAGCGGGTCCTCATGCGTCTTGCCGCCAGGTTAAGGAGACCTATGACGATCTACGAATCGCGTTGATTGTCGACCGACCAGTGCGGGCCCATCAACCGTTGACTGCGCCCAACCAACAACCGATTAACAGGCGCAAATGACGGCGTGCGGCCACACTTCTGATCGAGGAGCCGCGTCAGATAACGCGGGAGACTAAATATTCGAACTGCATTTGTATGCAATTTTCGCAACTTGCCAGCGTCTCCGCTAGTTAAATGTTCGGCCTCACCAATCCCTAGTAAGACTGATATTCACGGGAGAAAGCTAATGAAAGAGCGCAAACGGAATTCCGTACTTGCCGGTCTGCTTGCAACCCTTGCTGTGGGAGAGAGACCTCTATTGAAGATACTGGGCGTTGTGGCAACCTGTATTACGCTGGGCGGTCTTTCAGCCCATCCCACTTTTGCGGAGGAACCCGCCTGGCAGCCCATTTGGCAGATCAACGCGGGAAGCTGCATTCCTGATAGTCGAACCGCTGCCGAGCACATTTACATGACGGCCACGCAGGGACTCCGCGTAAAGTTCATTCCGGGCGCAACAGGTACGATTCGCCTGAACTGTCCGATCAGCTTTTCTCAGGCAGAGGACTTCTCTAAGCCAGAGGACTTCCCCGCAACAGCCCGTATTCGCAACATACTCTACGTTCAGGACCCGGATGGCCGCTTCGACGACTACCACGTTAAGGGCACATTTCACACCGTCTGGGCCGGCGACGGCTCAATATCCACCCAATGCTCCATCAACTCCAACGACGCAGACAGCACCGCTCAGTGGGGACAGCTTAGCTGCGACTATTTCGGCGGCATTGCACCCGGGCTCCGCATCTACTGGTTGGCGGTCGAGATTTTTGCCAAAGAGACCGGACGCACCGTCGAGTTCAACGGCGCAGCTATATGGACGCTTCCGCCGCAGTAGCGTCATTTGCGTTCTCTAACTGCGATGCGAATCGGCGATCGCAGTTTAGGGCAGGAACGATACCGCGCCAGTGCTTGAAGGTGGGCACAGCGACTCGCGCGGATCGAAGAGCTTGACGCTTTGATTCGCCAAACGGTCAAGCTTCTGATCGCACGAGAAAGCGCGCGACGCTTGGTGCGACCGGTGGCACGAGCTGGCTCGCAGCCCGCGCCTCGCCCCCGGCGCGCGTTGCTTGATCTCGGTGTGCCGTCGCATTGATTAGCTAAGGACTGGCACCGCAATCGACGCACGCGTCCTAATCCAGGTTGCACTCAATTCCATTCACAGCCAGTGCTGACTCGACCGCCGCTTTCGTCTGAGTTCCACCAATCAGCGCCTGCGCAAAGCGGCACAGTCCGAGCGTCGTCGTCGCCGTCTTACCGTCCTTCGGATCGAACGCAGTTGCTTGCCGGATCTCTTTCTTTTCTGGTCCGCTCGCCTCATCCCACATCTTCACCAGCGCACTGCGCAGTGTGAAGATGCCGGCCTGAGCGGTGTCCGTGTACGTGACCGATGTCAGCACACCAGGATCGCTCGTCTGCTTGCCCCACTTGACGACGTCCTTCTTGCTGTCCCACATGTCGCACACCGTGGATCGCACGTCGGTGATGTAGTAGCGGCCGTCCCCGCACAACGGAAGCTTATGGTTCGTGCATCCGAGCGGCTCGATGATGTCCGCGGTTGCACAAGTCTGCTGAGCGGTCGGTTCATCGTTGTAAGTCACGCGGCGAATAAAATCCGCCCAGCCTTCTTTGAAAGCAGCCTGCGCAAATTCTTTTGTGCTCGTGCTTTCGTCGCAATCTGCATCACGCATGCAGAAGCTCGCCCATTTGCCGACGCCGCCCCATGCCCAGTAGTGCACCAGGTGACCGTATTCGTGCGCGACGGTGCCGCCGTCGACCCAATCTTCAGGATGCATCGGTTCGTAATCGCTGTCGCCGATGACGTCAGTACCGCCGGTCCACTTCGTCGTGCGCGGGCCGTCGAGCCAGGCCTGAAAGTCGCGCTCTTTATAAGTCGCCGCAATCTGAGGCGCACCGATACACAAACGGCCTGCCTGATGCGAGTGCGCGCCGCCCGTGCTCTTGCCAATTACGCTGGGGAAAAACGCTTTGATCTCGCCGTATTTCGCATGGTCGAAAGGCACTTTGCTTTCCGGATGAATCTTGCGCGTGACATCGACCATTGAGGCAAATACATTCGCAGCCTGCGCAGGCATATCGTCGACGTGAGCGGGCACCTGGCCAGCTCTTTCTGTTTGGAAATAATCATCGCCGAGATCGATTATTTCGCCCCTGCTGGCGACGTGCGGCCGAGCGGGCTCCGCGCCCTTGAGCCAGCGTGCATAGACTGGTCCGTCCCACTTGTCGTTGTAGTGATCCTCTTTTCCCGCGCCTTTCGGATCGCGTACGGAAAAGCAGCGCGAGTCGGGCTGCGTACAGTTTTCGAGCGACACCTGCGCGACGATGGAAACGCTTTTGTCATCCGTACCGTCGCCATCGGCGGCGCATGAATCGCACACTTCGCCGTGCCAAGAGTATTCGCCGTTGCCTTGGATAATCGCGGTGCCGACGTAGCTCGTCTGCTGACACGCAATGCCGGACGCGCGATCGTACTCGTAGATGCGAACGGTGCCGTCGAGCAATCCCAAGTAATTCGCGTTGTCGCCCGGCTTCGGTTTGGCGGTCCAAGGCTCGGCGGTGCCTTTGGTATTTCCCTGGTTGGTGCGCAAGCTGAAGCGACCGTTGCGACGCAGATCGTTGTAGAACACGCGTCCCTTCACCGTGACCGTGCGGCACATCGGCTCGACGTACGGCTTGGCGCCGGAGCCCGGCGGGGTTGTAGGTGGAGGGGAGCCGGGGTCATCGACTGGTACGGGGATGGCGTGTGCTGAGATTGCCGCTGTGAATATCCAGACTAGCGCGGAGAGTACGGCGGTGCGGTGCGTGATCGTGCGGAGTGCGGAGCGGGTGGTCATGGGGTGGCCTCCAGTGGCTTTGTGTAGATCGATCATTCGTTGCCGCGAATGAAAGTGGGGGTAGGCGTGCTGGAGGGGATTGGATAGAAAATGGGAGTGGAGGGATATATGGCGACGGGTATAGTGCGATGCCCACTAGCGAGGAAGACGACACCTCGCGTAGTCAACAGCTGCCACGAATGCACGTGCGCAGATGCGCGTTTGCTGTCTGCTTGCCGTCACAGCGATTTACGAGGCGAGCTCGCTACAAGTATCGGCGAAGGTCTGCTGGCAGATCCGCTCGACGCTGTTGAGATTGCGCATGTCGTTCTCATCGGAGCTGACGCGGTAACCGGAAGCGCCGACGTGTCTTGCTCCCGGCAACCGGCGCTTGGCTGCTGTGCCGGCCGACTGACCCTAAGCGCCGCACTTCATCGAGCGCCGCTCGCTCATAACGCTGCGGCAGAATCGGTTACAGCGACGTCCACTACTTGCTAGGTCGCGTTAGCGCATGCCGCGCTGGTAGACCCGGGATGTGAGTTATCACGTAAAACTGAGCAGGTTTGAGGCTAATGGGATGGTCGCCCC
>JBDTMS010000318.1:0-5400 GCA_039934195.1 Betaproteobacteria bacterium | reverse complement strand
ACCCTGGTCAAATCCGCGCTGTCTCTGCCCAAAGCCAACGATGCGAAGGTAGCCGAGCAGGCGCAAGGCGAGAAAGGCTTGCTGGGCGACTCCACCGCGATACAAACGGTGCGCGCGCTAATCGAGAAGCTCGCACGAAGCGAGGCGCCGGTTCATATCACCGGCGAATCCGGCAGCGGCAAAGAACTCGCTGCGCGCCTGATTCACCAGAAGAGCGTGCGCCGCGACCGTCCGTTCGTGCCGGTGAACTGCGGCGCGATTCCGGAAAATCTGATGGAGAGCGAATTCTTCGGCTATCGCAAGGGTGCATTCACCGGCGCCGATTCCGATCGTGATGGATTCTTCCAAGCCGCCAACGGCGGCACCTTGTTTCTCGACGAGGTCGCCGACTTGCCGCTGCCGATGCAGGTCAAGCTGCTGCGCGCGATCCAGGAGAAGAAGGCGCGCAAAGTCGGCTCAACCCAGGAAGATGCGGTAGACGTACGTATTATCAGCGCCACGCATCAGAACCTCGGCGAATGCGTCGAGGCCGGCAAGTTTCGCCATGACCTGTACTATCGACTGAACGTCATCGAGCTGCGCATGCCCGCCTTGCGCGATATGCGCGACGACATCCCAGCCATCGCCAGTGCGGTTCTGGACAAGCTGGCAACGCAGGCGAAAGTGGCGCGCCCGCAGCTCGAAGACGACTCGCTATACGCACTGACGCAATACGATTTTCCAGGGAATGTGCGCGAGCTCGAGAACGTATTGGAGCGTGCGATGGCCTTGTGCGACGGCCAGAGGATCACTAAACTGGATCTGCAATTGACCCCGCCGGAGACGGTGGAAACCGCGCCGTCCATGGAAACCGGCAACGTGAGCGGTGGCGCCACCAGCAGCAGTGGAAAATGGCCATTGCAAGAGTATCTCGACCGGATCGAGAAGGAAGCGATTCTCGAAGCACTCGAGAAAACGCGTTATAACCGCACCGCGGCAGCCAAGCTGCTTGGCATTACCTTCCGCGCTATGCGCTATAGAATGGAGCGGCTCGGTATCAACTGATCAGCAGCCGACTCTAGCGGCGCGCTCTGGAGAGACTGGTCTTATGAGGTTGGCAGCAACGTTATTCTTGATTGGCGCGTGCGTCGGCGCAAACGCAGCGGCGGCAGCGCAAGTAAAACCGGTCGGCACTTGGGAAGCGGCGCGCACTGAAGATGAGGAGCGCATGTTTGTCATCCTCAAGGACATGGGCAAAGTCGAAATCGTTGCAGAGTACGACTTTTCGTTGCCTGGCCAGCCCGGCAAGCGGCGCGGGCGCTCGACCAGCTTCGGCAAGTGGACCATGCAGGGCAACGACGTCATCATTGCCTACTCGACGGTAAAAGACCGGTTGCGCTATCAGCCCCGCGAACCGCTCGCTGTGCTGGGATTGGCGGGCGCTGCCCCCGCCCTTAAACCGATCGGTACGCCGGATCCGAAGAGCAAGATCGGCGCTTTGATTCTGTGGAAAGCGCCGCACGAGTATCACGTGAAAGCCGCTGCTCGCGACGCGCATGCCGTGGCCGCACCGGTCAAGCCCGATCCGCTACCTGCGCCTGCGCAGGGGTCGCCACCGGGTTCTGAGCGCATTAGCCCGGCGACCGAGCCCGCTAAATAGTCGAGAGCCCTGGTCCAGCGATGGCGGGACAGGGCTTGCATCGTAGACGGTGCCCGGCGCGCCGCCGTTAAGAGATGCAATGCGCACGATGACTGTCGGTGGTCCTGTGTTCGACGCAGACGGCGTGTTGCGACGTGCGCGCTTTCTACCGTCTCCCAACTACGATCGGCGTCCTGTTCCCGGCGATATCTCGCTGCTAGTGATTCACAGCATCAGCCTGCCGCCCGGTAGTTTCGGCGGTACAGCGATCGCAGACTTCTTCCGCAATCGGCTGGACTACTCCGCACACCCCTATTTTGAAACCCTGCGGGAGCTGCAGGTATCTAGTCACTTTCTCATCGCGCGTAGCGGCGCCCTGGACCAATTCGTCGGCTGCGAGTTGCGCGCCTGGCACGCCGGCGCATCGCAGTGGCGTGGTCGCGTGCGCTGCAACGATTTCTCGGTCGGCATCGAGTTGGAAGGCACGGAAGAGTCAGGCTACACCGATGCGCAGTACGCTGAGCTCGCGCAGCTGACCGTAGAAATCCGCAAGCACTACGTGATCGCCGATATCGCTGCGCACAGCGAGATCGCACCCGGCCGCAAGACCGATCCCGGCCCGTCTTTCGATTGGACGCGCTATCGATCTTCCATCGGCCCCGAGTGAACCCCTTATTGCACATCGCAGTTAGCCATCTGCGGGCGACGTAGCGACTCAGCGAATGTGTCGTCGTCGCGCATGCGCTGGCTTCGGCAATCCGGCGTGCGCTTTCAGCGGCCGTGGTATCGCGTGTATGCTCCTCGGCGCACGCCACCAGCTTCTCGCATCCGGGCTTCCTTGCAGATCTTCTACACCGATCAATATGTCTTGCCGTTGCCGCCGGGGCATCGGTTTCCGATGCGCAAGTACGCGCTGCTGCGCGAGCGTGTGCAAGCCGCCGGACTTGGTGGGCCGGATGGATTGTGTCCGGCGCCGGCCGCCAGCGATGATGACTTACTGCACGCCCACGACTGGGGCTATGTACGGCGTGTGACGCTTGGCGAGTTGGGGACCGAAGAGCAGCGACGTATCGGATTTCCCTGGTCGCCGCAAATGGTTGAGCGTTCACGGCGATCGAGCGGCGCGACATTGGGTGCGTGCCGAGCCGCACTGCGCGACGGCGTCGGCGTGAATCTCGCGGGCGGAACGCATCACGCGTTTCGCGATCACGGCGAAGGCTACTGCGTCTTCAACGACAGCGCGGTCGCCGCGCTGGCATTGCAATCAGAAAACCAAATCCGACGCGCGGTGATCATCGATTGCGATGTGCATCAAGGCAACGGAACCGCGGCGATCTTGGCTGATGATCCGACGGTGTTTACATTTTCGATCCATGCAGCCAACAACTATCCATTCAGCAAAGAGCGAAGCGACCTCGACATCGAATTGCCGGATGGCACTCCGGACGCGTACTACCTCGCTGAGCTCGAGCGCGGCTTGTGCACGGCTTTGTCGGCGGCACAGCCAGATCTGGCCATCTATCTCGCGGGGGCGGATCCCTACGAAGGCGATCGGCTCGGGCGATTGAAACTAAGCAAAGCCGGATTAGAACGGCGCGATCGCCTCGTGCTCGATCTGTGCAGGTTCGCAGGCATTCCCGTTGCCGTTTCGATGGCAGGCGGATACGGTCGCCACATCGACGATACGGTCGACATCCATTTCGCCACCGTGCGTATCGCTGCCCAGTCGTTCGCGGAATAAAATCCGTACCAACCGGCGCCCGTCGGCTGATTCTTCCTGCCGTTGCGCGGCACTCTGCCGCACGTTCCAAGCTGTCGCGCAGATTTGTTGCGCGTGCTGCGTGTGCACGCGCGCCACGCGCGCATCTTTAAGTAATGAAACACCTTGACACCTCATACCAGAATTAGTGATTATTCGGCCGGCGCACACAAGATGTTGTGGTCAGCGCAACCCGACACTGATCGGTGACTCGACCGGCGACTCGGCCGATGTTGGCAGTCAACGACAAGCTACACGAGGAATTCCATGCAGCTTTCTACCCACACGAGCACTCATCCTGCCGCTGCCGTGATCGATTTCGACACGGACCGCGGGCAGCGCGACGCGCGCTACGCAGAGTTCAAGATCATTCGCCGTAACGGAGCCGTGGTCGGCTTCGAGCCTTCAAAAATTTCCGTCGCACTTACCAAGGCGTTTATTGCAGTGAACGGCGGCACCGGTGCTGCCTCGGCTCGCGTTCGCGAGATGGTCGTCCAGTTGACCGACCTGGCAGTCGGCGCGCTGGTACGGCGCCAGCCCGCGGGCGGCACATTTCATATCGAGGATATTCAAGATCAGGTGGAGCTCGCACTCATGCGTTCGGGCGAGCACGACGTCGCGCGTGCGTACGTGCTGTATCGCGAGGAGCGGACGCGCGCGCGCGCCAAGCAGAAAGACGCGCATGCCGACACCGCGCCGCAGGTCATCAATGTGATCGAAGGCGGCCGTGCCGCGCCGCTGGATATGGAGCGGTTGCGCGGCCTCCTGCAGGAATCCTGCGCCGGGTTGGGTGCGGCGGTAGATCCGGGCGCAATTCTGCAAAGCATGCTGAAGGATATCTACGACGGTGTGCCGATGGAAGAAGTCCGAAAGGGCGCCGTTTTGGCGGCGCGTGCCCTGATCGAAAAAGATCCGGCGTATAGCTATGTGACCGCCCGGCTCCTGTTGCACAGCATTCGCTTCGAGGTACTGACCGGCGAAGCGACGCACGCGGACATGCACGTGCGCTACGCCGAGTATTTCCCGGTGTTTATCGCAACCGGCATCGCGGCTGGCCTGCTGGACGACAAGCTCGCGACCTTCGATTTGCGCGTGTTGAGCGATGCGCTCGACGCGGATCGCGATCTCAAATTCGGCTACCTGGGTCTGCAGACGCTGTACGACCGCTACTTCATCCACGTAGAAGGCCGCCGGATCGAGCTGCCGCAAGTGTTCTTCATGCGCGTGGCCATGGGCCTCGCACTGAACGAAAACAACCGCGAGGCGCGCGCGATCGAGTTCTACAATGTCCTATCGAGCTTCGATTTCATGAGCTCGACGCCGACGCTGTTCAATTCCGGCACGCACCGCTCGCAGCTCTCAAGCTGTTATCTGACCACAGTTGCGGACAACCTCGAAGGCATCTACGACGCCATCAAGGACAACGCATTACTGTCCAAATTTGCCGGGGGCCTCGGTAACGACTGGACACCCGTACGCGCGCTGGGCTCGCACATCAAAGGCACCAACGGCAAGTCGCAAGGTGTCGTGCCGTTCCTAAAAGTAGTCAACGACACAGCGGTCGCGGTCAATCAAGGCGGCAAGCGCAAAGGCGCCGTTTGCTCGTATCTGGAAACTTGGCATCTGGACATCGAAGAGTTCCTCGAGCTTCGCAAGAACACCGGGGACGATCGTCGCCGCACGCATGACATGAACACGGCCAACTGGGTGCCGGATCTGTTCATGAAACGCGTGGCGGAAACCGCCGAGTGGACGTTGTTCTCGCCGTGCGATGTTCCGGACCTGCACGAAAAGTTCGGGAAAGCATTCGAAGCCGCTTACGTCGGCTACGAGCGCAAAGCCGAGCACGGCGAGCTGAAGCTGTTTCGCAAAGTAGCGGCCGTGCAGCTGTGGCGCAAGATGCTGTCGATGCTGTTCGAAACCGGCCATCCCTGGATTACATTCAAGGATCCATGCAATCTGCGCTCCCCCCAGCAGCATGTCGGCGTGGTTCACAGCTCTAACCTCTGCACGGAGATCACGC
>JBDTMS010000317.1:0-5413 GCA_039934195.1 Betaproteobacteria bacterium | reverse complement strand
CGACGAAGCCGCCGAAATAACCGCCGCCGGAAACGGTCGAGAGGAAATCGACGTTCTTGAGTAGCCCGGATTTGGCTAGCGATTGGAAGATGCCCAGCGAAAAAGTCGCGCTGCGAATGCCGCCACCGGATAGCGCGACCCCGATGTGCGGGTCTGCCCCGGTCAACCCGAGTGCTGCGCGCCGATCGTCGATGAGCTTGCGCTCCTGACTGCCCAGCTCTTCAGGATAAATATCGCCCGATGCCACGCAACCCGGACGGGTTACGTCCTCGGTCCTGGTGTCTCCATTCGCGGGTGTCTGCACGTCGGTCCCTTTTTATTGTTTGCCCTGCGATTATTGCGCCGAATTGTCCCTCGCGTGAAGTGCGCGGCGTTGTATTCCGATCATGTCAGGAGGACGCCAGCGCGAACAGGTCGACGAGATACAAACCGCCGACGCTGCCGAACGGAATCAGCACCGCACGCACCAACGGCTGTTCGGTAAACAGCGCGAACGCGCCGGTGCGGATCGCACCGATCGCCTCGATCATCGCTTCGAGATGCGCGGCGTGCGGATACGCGTCTGTCGCGTGTCCCTTGCTTTTCAGCAGCAGCGTATGCAGGCGTTCTAGACAAAGCCGGCGTGCGCGCGCCGCAGCGCGCTGCATGAGGAATGCGTTGACGCAGGCGAGTATGAACCCAAAGCCGAACACGACCACGAGCGCAACCGGGACGTCCCAGTTGTCGAAGATCGACCAGCGCGCGACGATCATCAACGCCAACAGTACAAAGGGAAAATACGCGAGCGTGCCGATGGCTTCAGTGCGTCGCGCGATGAAGTGGACGTCGATCCACGGGTCAAGCACCTCACCGGCGATCGCAGCGTCGGTCTCAGGTCTGACGCCGATCTTCTGGGCGAACTCCCGCCGCGTTTCTTCTGGCCAGTCGCGCGTGCCGATTTGCATCATCAGCTCGTCGATGAAGTTGGCGCACAACCGGATCGTCGCGCTAACGCTGAACAGCAGCAGCACGAACACGGCACCGACCGCGAGGATCAGAATCACATCGACACGCTCGGCGATCAGTCCGCGTATCGGATGGTTCGGCGCACCCAACGTCAAAAACAAAAGACCGGCAACGACGACGAAAATAAACGCCCACACCAGCGATCGCATCATGATCACCGTCCACGATCCCGAGCGCAGGTACTGCGACCACAGCAGCGCGATGCGCGGGACGCCGGTGGCTGCGTCGCGCGGATCGAGCTCACCGCTGATGCGCTGCCAGGGCTCGCGCTTGTCGTCCACGCGCGGCAGATGGAACTGTTGCTCGAGCGCGTCGTCGCTGCGCTGGATCGCGCGAAATAGATAGACGAGAAAACAAACGCCGAGAATCAGCGCGAGCAGTCGGATCAGCTCCGAAGGCCAGATGCTCACGCCTTCGCTCCAGATGAACGGCTCGCCGCGTGGGTCGGTCACGCTGATGAACATCAGCAGAATCACGAATAGGATCAACCCGGCGAACAGCAGTGCCGGTGCCAGCACCGCAATCCAGTTTGCATTGACGTCATGGCCGCGTCCCGCATTGATCGCGAGCATCAACGGATCGAGCACGATCGGGCGCGTGACGCGGCTCACGCATAGCAGTCCGAGAATCGCCACCAGCACTGCGAGACCGATGATCAAGCTCATCACGTTGTGCAAATCGCGGCCCGGCGCATGGATGTCGGCGCAAGTCGCGAGCCGCCCGCACTGACCCTCGGACTCGCGCAGATCGATCGCACGCGTGCGGCCGATCTCGAACACGCGCGGCGTGCGCAGCCATTCGGTCAACCGTTCCGGCGAAATTATCGACGACGCGGTCTCACGTGACTCGTTCGATGCGCTGGCGGTATGCGCCACCGGATTCGGACAACGCTCATCGCGATACGTATTGCTGCCCGGAAAGGCGCTGTGTAGTGCGACACGCGTTGCGTAGTACGTCGCCGTCTCATAGCTGCCGCGAAACGGCGGAATGTGTTGCTGCAAACATGGTGCGAGCTCCAAACCGAAGCTGGCTGAAACCAGGAGATTGCGTGTCCAGTGATATTCCTGCGGGTTTAGCAAACGCGCATCGAGATCCGTGGTGAAGAAGACCGCGCGCGGAACGCTCGCGCGCAACGCTCGCAGGATAGTGATCTTGTCGTACACGTCGCTGCCGAGCACGCCGATGGCGCCGATCTCACCCTCGCCCGCGCGCCGCAGGCGATCGTTCTCGACGCCGATGCGTGCAGCCAGGCGGCGCAGGTAGTCGATCTGCTTCGGTCCGTCGGCGCGCTCGAGCACTTGCGCTGTGCGCGCGCCGGTTTTGCTTTGCTCGGTCGATGACTGCGGCGTCCCAGCCGGCGCGACGCCGTCGAGCCCGCGCAGATAGCTAAAGCGCAATATGCGGCACGGTTGTCCACGCTCGCCGTTGTGCGGCTGCGGTGCGCTCAGGTCCGTCTCGCAGACGCGCTCGAGGCCGGCCGCGCGCGTAAATGCACTCTGCAGCATGCGGCCGGAATAGGTGTCCCATTCCGAGATGAGCGCGACATGATTGTTCGACCCATCGCCGCTGCGCACGCTGACGCCGCGCGTTTCGAGCTCTTCGACCAGCGCTAAGGCGAGGCGATCGTCGGACGCGGTCGCGGGCGCAAAACGCACGCCTTTCTCCGCGAAGAATCTTTGCAGCGAGCAGGCTGGTTCGCGCGGCTGCAGCTGGCAAGGAGAGATGCCTTCGTTGCGCCCCGGCGGCGGCTCGTCCTCACGCCGTCGCTGCAGCAGCTCGGTTTCAGATGCGGTGGCGAACGGCGAATAGAAATCGACGCCGTTCAAGCGTGGATAGGTTTCGTCGACAACAGTATTTGCGTTCGGCTCTTGCTCCATCTCTTCGATCATCGCTTTCACGGTCGAAGATTGCGCCGGACCGATTACTTGAAACTGAAAGTGCTCGGCGTCCAGTGGCGCGCCGACGCTGCCACAGTTGGTTTTGATTTCCTGCGCGAGTTGGTTGAGGCGAAACACCGGCGTGGGCGCAACACCCGGCATACGGGAGCCCGGCGCGTGCACGCTGGAGAACGCTTCGTCTTCCAGCCACAGCACCATGCTTACCAGGTCGAAACCGATCACGCTGCGATTGTTGCGGCGAAATAGCTCGAACGGAATTACCGTATCGCCACCCCAACGGACGTAGCCGAGATGCTCGCCGTTCTCCGGGACGAATTGCGCGACGTTCAAGCCCGATGCGACGGCATAGCGCACACGCCGGCGCTGCTCTTCGCCGTCTGCATACGGCGCTTTGGACACCATCACGCCGACGACCAATAGCTTGGCGTTGGCCCGAACGCGTTCACGCAATTGATCGCAAACATGCACGATCGTGCGGGTCGCGTCCGGCTCTTCATCGCTATCGGCAACACGGGCGATTGCAGCGAACGGATCTTCCCAGAGGCGCGCATCGACGTCCTGCAACCCGACCTTACCGGACGCGAGCGGCGCAGTGACAGCGGGTCGATTGACGTCGAACGGAGCGGCCTTCCACAAAATCGCCCCAGCGATAGCGAGCAGCACTGCCACCAAGCCGGTGACGGGAAGACTGCCGAAACCGTTACGTTGAGCCATTGCCAGTTTTGCGATCGCGATACCGCACCGCCCGCAATTGCGGGCGGTGCGGCGTCAAACTTGGAAAGCGCCGACTGCTGGGGGCGACAGCGCACGCTGCGCATGTGGCGCCCTGCCCGGTTGGCACATTAAAGCGTCTTCAGATATTCCAATAACGCGTCTTTGTCGACTTGCTTGAGTGTAGTTCCGAATTCGTGACCTTGATTGCTGCCGCTCTTCGACGAAATCTCGAATCGCGTGCCGGCGCGTTGCGCTTCGACGCCCTGCGTGATATAGCCGACGTCGATGGGGTCGTACAAGTCGTAGCCGCGAAAGAACGTGGCTGGCCGTTCGGCAACCGGCTTCAGCAAATCGCGCAAGGTCGGCACCGACCCGTTGTGCAAGTACGGCGCACGCAGCCAGATGCCGTCGAGGTACACGGCGTTGTAGCCTTCCAGCGTTTCTTCGACCAGGCCGGGACGCTCGATGCCCATGCTGCGTACGACTTTGTTGGCTTCGATCGCGGCCTGCTTGGTCCAGGAATCGAGACGGCCGCGATCGGTGTTGACCGCCGACAGCGGCAACCGTGTGCCGGTTTTATCGCTGGCGTGGCAGCTTGCGCAATTGGCGTCGAATACGGCCTTGCCCTCGCCCGCGCGTGCCTGATCGATGGGAAACGGGAACGGCGGTGCTTCTTTCGCGCCGAGGTAATCGAGCAGCCACTGCACCTGCCCGAGAAATTCGTCTTTGTTCTTCGGCGCGGCGCCGAGCAAACCCAGGGCCGAATCGATCACCACCGAGCGCGGGTCGTGACTGTCACCCGCCCAATTCAGCGTCTGGCCCTTTTCCGGATGATACTTTTTCAGGTTCCAGATCGACGGCATGTCCGTTGGCCCGAACGTATCGTCCATCGGCATCTTGATCATGAAGTATTTGGTGAGGTTCATCGCGTCGTCGCGGCCGCGGCCCCAGTCGGGAAAGTCGGCGCGATAGATCCACTTGAATTGTTCCTCGCGCTCGAGCAGACGCTTCTTGGTGATCGGGATCAGCAGAAAACGATAGATCAGCCGATCGATCCACGACAGATCGGTAACCAGATTGATCTCGCGCATCAGGTTGTCGGCGTTGAAGCGCGGATCTTTGGCGCAGTCGACGAGAAACCGAAAATACGCTTCGACGTTGGTTTGGCCCGGGCCGGCCGTTACAAACGTCGGATTTTCGTTGGCCTTGGTACGATAGCTAACGGTGTGGCACACCGCGCAGTTGTTGCCCACGCGCGGAAAACCGATGGTCTTTTTAACGAAGCCTACCGGCAGCTCCTGCCCCTGTTCCCACGCGACGCCTAGCGATGCAAGGCCGCCCGGCCCCGGCAGCTTCTCGGCGAACACGCGCGGCATGACGTAGAACAACCAGTACGGCACGCCGGCATCGGCTTCGCCGCCGATGGACGCGTATTTGAACCGCATGTCCGGCGTCGACATCACCCAGTCGGGCTGCGCCTCTTCGCGAAAGAATTTGTACCAACCGAAGTAGGCACCCCCCAGGATGAGTACGCCGAGCACAGCGAGCCAGGCGAACAGCTTTCCTCGGTGCGGCGTAGGCCCGTGGGCGATGGACATGGCATTCCTTTATCTGGCGGCGTGATTGCGCCGCTGATTTATGGTGCGACGTACTGGTCGCTGTTTTATCTCGCGACGATGTCGTCGCTGCTTTCTCTCGCAGCCTAGTTGGGAGCGCTGCACGAGCGCGCGGCGTACTGTCGCCGCGATTCTCGATTCGAGCTATATGTCTTAAGTTGCGCGGCCGATCGCCCCCAA
>JBDTMS010000316.1:0-5418 GCA_039934195.1 Betaproteobacteria bacterium | reverse complement strand
CGCGGAGGCGCGGCTGGCACGTCGTAGCGGAGGTTCGAATGACTAAAGTATTCGTCAGTGCGGTGATCGATGCACCGGTCGGAAAAGTCTGGGGCAAGATGCGAGACTTCAATGGGCTGCCGGGTTGGCATCCGCGCTTCTCTCGCAGTCACATCGAGGACGGCTTGCGCAGCGACACGATTGGCTGCGTGCGCAATTTCGACATCGCGGACGGCGCGGGAACTATCCGAGAGCGATTGCTCGGACTATCCGACCGCGAACACACCATGACTTACTGCATCCTCGAGGCGCCGCTGCCAGTGGAAGATTACGTCGCTACGTTGAGGCTGTATCCGATCACCGTTGGCGATCAAACGCTCGGCACGTGGACTGCCGAGTTCCGCGTTACCAAAGGATCCGAGCGCGATGTCATCGACGCGGTCGGCAACGGCACATTTGGCAAGGCCTTCGAGGTAATGAATCAGCTGTTGGCGAAGCAGAACTAATTTGCTCTCGACACCTCGCACTCACGGACCGTGTCGAGCACTGCCAACTAATGCATCGCCTTGATCAAGCGAAAGGGCGTCAACCTCCGTCCGCTTAGCCTTGCTCGACGCTTCTGATGTTGCGAATTAACTCGCGCACCGCCCTGTGCGCTTTGGTCTTGCTGCCGAACGCCTGCAGGCAGTCGCTTCGATAGCGTAATAGCCGTCTAAACAGCGTCGCGTTCAAGTAGACGTGATTGCTGGTCGCCTGCAGTACCAGGGTTGGTATCTGTAGGCTGGTTAACGACGGCGCTGCATTCATATCGGGCTGCTCAGTGACGGTTAGCTGCGCAAGACAGACCGGGGAATTCAATTGATGTTTCCGGTGCGCCAACGCATCGTTGGCTGGCTCCCGGTTCGCGGTTTCAGTTTGGTCTGTATCTCGCTGCATATATTCGCTGCTTTCGGCAAATGCTAAGGCGTGTCGGCTTCGGACTGGAAAGCTTAACGACGGACAAGCCGTCGAATTTGGTCGGTGTTGCCATCGACGATATTGCTCAACGGCAACCTATTCGCACTGAGCCGAGAATAAATCGCTACGTCCTCTTGCAGCGAGATAAGAGCAGCTTTCGCATCTCCCTGCAACAACATCAGTGCCCCGATCAGAACCCCTGCACTTCGTAACCATGCATTTCGCATCGCTCTACTCCTTTGGAAAAGCAGGACCTTAGAGCCTCTCGCGAGCGATCCAAAACAACGTAAAGACTTTACCAGGATGCCAAATGGATTAACGCGATTGCACGCTCCGGAGCGACAATGAATCTCTGGTGTATCGTTTCTTAACAATCGACGCGCGACCTGATTCTCGGTTCGCAGGATAGGCAACGGCGCGACGTATCTGCGATCAAAAAGCGAGAGACTCTCGAGAAGGATGCGCGGGCCAAACCAAGCGCTCGCCGATACCTGGCTGTCGAGGCTGCACGGATCTTGGTTTCCCAGGTTGCTGCACGGATCTTGGTTTCGCAGGTTGATGGGTTCGCGAAAACCCTTGAACGAAGCCGTATTATTGCCTTCTAACAGTCGGCTTACCGAAACAGCCATCTATATTCGTATGCAGCAACAACAGCGCGGCTACCGGCTACAATGCGCACCTTTCGATAAGGACAAAGTATATGAGGATAAAATCGACGATCTGGGAAGTAACGGCGGCCGCGGCGTCATTTGCCGTTGCCACGGGATTGCTCGCTGCGCCACTGGCTTACGTTCCGAATGAGGGCAGCGGCACGGTGTCGGTGATCGACACTGAAACAGACACCGTTATCAAACAGATTCCCGCCGGGAAAAAGCCGCGCGGCATCGCGACCGCCAAATACGGCAATTCGCTCTACGTCAGCGACCAGCCGCACAACGCTTTGCTCGTGATCGATCTGGATAAGCAAGAAGTCACGGACAAGATCGACCTGGGAGAATCTCCCGAAGGAGTCGGGATTTCTCCCGACGGCAAGTGGGTCGCAGCTGCAGTCGAAATCAGCAACGCCGTGGCTTTGATCGACACGAGGACGAAAAAACGCGTCGCGACGATCAAGGTCGAGGGTAAAAATCCGGAACATGCGGTGTTCAGCCCCGATGGAAAATGGATCTTCGTCAGCGCCGAAGAAGCCACCCAGGTCGACATTATCGACCTCGAGGCACGCAAGCAAGTGGCGCACGTCGCGGTCGGCAAACGGCCGCGCGGAATTGGCTTCTTGCCCGACAGCAAGACCGCGTACGTCGCATGCGAGCTGGATAGCACCGTCTACGTAATTGATGTAGTCAATCGTAAAGTCTTGAAGGCGATCAAAGCCGGTAACTTCTCCAATGGAGTGACTGTTCGTCCCGACGGCAAGCGGGTCTACATCTCAAATGGTAAGGACGCAACGGTCTCTGTGATCGATACCGATAGCAACGACATCGTCGCCACCATCGCCGTGGGCAAGCGACCATGGAACATGGCGATCACGCCTGATGGCAAGAAATTGTACGTCGCTACCGGCCGCTCAAATGCGGTCTCGGTCATCGATACGGAATCGAATCAGAAGATCAAAGACATTCCCGTTGGTGAGTTGCCGTGGGGCGTTGTTATCCATCCGTAATCCCGATCCGCAGCCACCTGCGCCCCGCCACCGATAGCCCGATAGCTTGGCGGCGGGCATCGGCTGGCGCATCGGGTTCTATCCGTTGAACCGGCGGTTTCTCCGGGGCTCTGTGCGAGCGGCGAAGCCGGCGGATGTCGCACAGCTCTCTTCGCTGTTCGACCAATACCGGCAGTTCTACGATCGCCCTGCAGATCTGAACCTCGCCCGCCTGTTCATCGAGCAACGCGTACAATCCGGCGACTCGACGCTGCTGGTAGCTGAAAGCGATCGCCAGGAGCTAGTGGGATTCACCCAGCTCTACCCGACGTTATGCTCGGTTTCGGCTGGCCCGATTCTCGTTCTATACGACTTATTCGTCGCCGCCGCACACCGTCGGCTTGGCATCGGGCGTGCGCTGTTGCAAGCTGCCCGAGCTCACGGGGGAAGCGTTGGAGCGCTGCGAATCGATCTAGCTACCGCGACCAATAATAGAGCGGCTCAACAGCTGTATGAGGCGTTGGGCTGGGTATGCGACGATGCTTTCCACCACTACAGCCTGAATCTGCCTTAGGCCCTGCCAGGTTCGGAAAGACGCGCGCCGCTTGGTCGCGTGATACCCGACGATCACCGCAACAGATCGAATGCAACTAACACGCGTTGCGAACGGTCAACGCTAACACCGAGGTGTTCGTTGAGCTAACCTGGGCTGTTGGTTGAATGGCTGTGTCATGCTCCGCCCGCAATGCGGAATGGGTAAGTATCACTCACCTCTCTCTGTGCGGTCGACGCCGCTCTCACATCGATTGAACGCTGACTCTGTAAGCGCAAATGACGAAAGCTCTCGATGCAGTACGCGTGCTCGTCTTCGATGTCTTCGGCACTGTGGTCGACTGGCGCGGAAGCATAACGCGCGAGATGCAGGCGCTCGCCGACGCTCGCGCACTCGATATCGATGCCGCGGCGTTCGCCGACGCCTGGCGGGCGGGCTATAAGCCCGCTATGGATCGCGTTCGCAACGGCGAGCTGCCGTGGATGAACATCGACCGCCTGCACCGCATTATTCTCGATCAGATTCTGCAGCGCTTCGATGTGAATGGGTTGAGTGAAACCGAGACTGCTCAGCTTAACCGCGCTTGGCATCGTCTGGATCCCTGGGCCGATTCAGTGACGGGTCTGCAGCGTTTGAAAACACGATACACGCTGGCGACGTTGTCGAATGGCAATGTAGCGTTGCTGACGAATATGGCGAAGCGCGCGGGCCTGCCGTGGGACTGCGTGTTGTCGGCTGAGCTGTTTCACCACTACAAGCCGGATCCCGAAGCGTATCTCGGCGCGGCCGCTATGCTGGATGTACATCCCGAGGAAACCATGCTGGTCGCTGCGCATGAAGACGA
Organism: Betaproteobacteria bacterium; assembly: GCA_039934195.1. Taxonomy (GTDB): domain Bacteria; phylum Pseudomonadota; class Gammaproteobacteria; order Burkholderiales; family SHXO01; genus SHXO01. Next base: position 1,446 of record JBDTMS010000316.1, on the reverse strand, counting down.
TCTCGCCGCCGCTCGCGCTGTGGGATTGCGCAGCGCGTTCGTGCGGCGGCCAAGTGAGCTCGGCAAGCCAGACAGTTACAAGCTGCCCCTTCGCTCCGACTACGACGTGGTCGCGAACGACTTCATCGATCTGGCCAAGCAGCTTGGCATCTGAACTACTCCGTGCAATGTCGAATAGCATGTCGCGTTTTCTCGCAACATTCGCGGCGCTGACGCTCAGCGTGGTGGCGTCGGGCTGCGCGACATTCCGCAGCTACGATAAAGAATTGAACAACACTCTGGGGCAAGTCTCGAGCGGCAACATAGATGGGGCCATCAATGTTCTGCAATCGAATAATAAGCGCGAGAAGAAAGATTTGCTCTACTACTTCGAGCTCGGCGAATTGCAACGCTTGAAGGATCGCTATCCCGACAGCCAGCAATCGTGGCGATCGGCTGACCAACGGGTCAAAGCCTGGGAAGAGACGGCGAAGGCCAATCCCGCGAAGCTGCTGGGTGGCGCGGGCAGTCTACTTCTCAACGACAAGTCGCTGCCTTACGAGGGGCACGACTACGAGAAAGTGATGCTGACGACACGCATGGCGCTGAACTTTCTGGCCATGAACGACTTCGATGATGCACGCGTGGCCATCACGCAGACGCACGAACGTGAAGCCGTCATCGCCGATCTGCGAGCAAAGCAAGTAGCAGAAGTCGAAAAAGACGCGGCGAAACGCGGTGCAAAAACAAACTTTAAAGAACTGAACGGCTACCCGGTAGAAAGCATCGACAACCCAGAAGTCAACGCGCTGAAGAACAGCTACCAGAGCGCGCTGTCGCATTATCTCGCCGGTTACATTTACGAATCACAGGAGGAGCCGAGCCTCGCTGCCGCAGGTTATCGACAGGCGATCGAGCTGCAACCGAATCACCCGTTGCTCGAGGAAGCGCTGCGCGGGCTCGATCAGCGCGTCAGCGCACCGGCGAACGACGTGACCGACGTGCTCTTCGTAGTCGAGTCCGGCACCGCACCTGCGCGCAAGTCGCGCAGCTTTCCGCTGCCGATTCCGGTAAACCGCACCCTGGTTTTGATTCCCGTTTCGTTTCCCGTTATGCAGTCGACTTCTTCGGCATATCTTCCCGCGCAGCTCACGGTCGATGGCGACGATCCGCTGAACGTAGTTCCGATTACGAGCATCGACGCCATGGCGCGCCGCGCGCTCAAAGACGAAATGCCGGGCATCATCTTGCGCGGCGTTATTCGTTCCGGCACCAAGGCGATTGCGCAGTACCAGCTCCAGCACGAAGGGCAGCGGAGGGACAATTTACTGCTCGGGCTTGCTGGAATCGCGCTCAGCATCGGCTCGGTCATCACCGAGTCAGCTGACGAACGCACTTGGCGTACTCTGCCCGCCCGCATCGCAATTGCGCGTGGCCGATTGCCACCCGGCACGCATAGCATCACGC
>JBDTMS010000315.1:0-5449 GCA_039934195.1 Betaproteobacteria bacterium | reverse complement strand
TTGGCGCCGTCGATCCACTGCGTATTGGTATTGATTGCGCGGAATGCGAGCGGAAATTTCGCCGGATCGATCAGCTCGTCCAGCGCGCCGATGACGATGTTGGGGATGCCCGCCTTCGCAACCATCGGCACGGTCGCGAGCGATTCGCCGGAATTCACCGGTCCGATGATGAACGCGACTTTGTCGACGAACAAAAGCTGCTTGGCGAAGTTGACTGCCTTGGTGGGATCGCCCGCGGTGTCGCGCGTGACCAGCTCGAGCTTCTGTCCTTTGATGCCACCGGCCTTATTGATCTCGTCGACGGCGAATTGCACGCCTTGATTTTCGGCGATGGCGGCAGACGACAACGGACCGGTCAGCGACGACATCCAACCGATCTTGATGACGCCCTGCGCGTGGGAGGAGAATGAAAAGCCGCAGACGAATAGAACCAGCGCGAGCGACAACGCCGCTCGCAAGTCTTGAGGTCGGTGCATGGACTCCTCCAATATATCTTATGATTTTGCGCCACATCTTGTTGCGGCCTCTTGACCTTGTCAAGCGCGCGTTTTGTAATGTGGAATACAATCTGGACGGCGAGAGAGGACGGTGCGCCTTGGTATTCGCCAGTCCGCGTACGGGTATTCGCCAATGCGCATACGCTCGTTTCACGCCACGAAATCATAACGCGCTCGCTGTTCGGTTGCGTACAAACGGATACAACGAGCCGACAACCGGGAGGATGACCGCAGGCGCGACGCGTCCGCGGCACGCATATGAAGAAAACCATTCGCATAGGCGCCGGCTCTGCCTGGTGGGGCGACCGCGTCGAACCCGCCGCCCTGAACGCAGAAAAGGGCGATCTCGATTACCTGAGCTTCGAGACGATGGCCGAAGCCACAATCTCCGCCGCGCAAGTGCGCAAGCGCCGCGACCCAAGCTTTCCCGGTTACGACACGTACCTCGACGATCGCATGCGCGCGGTATTGCCGGCGTGTTTGCGGCGCGGCACCAAGATCATCAGCAATCAGGGTTGGATCAATCCGGAAGGTGCGGCAGAACGTATCGTGCACTGGCTGCGCGAGCTGGGCGCGCATGGCGTAAAAGTCGCCGCAGTGTCGGGGTCGCTCATCACCGATCGCGTGCTCGAGCTGACCGACACGATTCTGGAAAACGGCAAATCGACATCCACGCTCAGCGAAAATCTGGTGTCGGCCGAAGTCTATTTAGGCGCCGAACCGATCGTCGAGGCGCTGAAGCAAGGTGCACAAATCGTCGTCAGCGGCCGGGTCGCGGACCCGTCGATTTTCATGGCGCCGATGATGTACGAGTTCGGCTGGGATCCGCTCGATCATCTACATCTCGGTCGCGGCAACGGCATCGGCCATCTGCTGGAATGCGGCGCACAAGTCACCGGTGGTTATTTCGCGGATCCAGGCTTCAAGGATGTGCCTGAGCCGTGGAATCTCGCGTTTCCGATCGCCGAAGTCGATGCGGACGGCAACGCGGTGATCACGAAAGTGAGCGGCACCGGCGGCGCGGTCAACATTCAAACCGTAAAAGAGCAGATGTTCTACGAAGTGCACGACCCGGCGAATTACATTACGCCCGATGTCGTGGTCGACTTCACCACCGCGAAGCTCGAACAGATCGGGCCGGATCGCGTGCGCGTCACCGACATGTCCGGCAAGCCGCGCACGCCCACCCTGAAAGTCTCGATCGCCTGCATGGAAGGTCACATCGGCGAGGACATGTTCTTCTACGCAGGGCCCGGCGCGCTGCGGCGAGCGCAATTGGCCAAACGCATTCTCGAAGAGCGCTTCAAGATTGTCGGCTTGCAAGCAGAGGAAATTCGCATCGACTTTCTCGGCATGAACGCGATCCACGGCGACATGTCGCCCACGAATCAAACCGAACCGTACGAGATCGCCGTGCGCGTCGCCGCCCGCACGCGTACGCGCGAGGAAGCCATCAAAGTCGGACGCGAGGTCGACGGCATGGCCGTGTCCGGCGTCGGTATGACCGGCAAGCGTGTGCCGCACCAAGACCGCACACGCGAGATCATCGGCGTATGGTCATCGCTTGTGCCACGCGAGAAAATCGTCCCGACGATAAGCTACTTTACAAGCTAGTGAACGGTGACTTAACTGCGGTGATCTGTGATCGGTGATCGGTGATCTAACTGCGGTGATCGGTGATCAGTGCCTTAACTGCGGTGATCTGTGATCTGTGATCGGTGATCAGTGTTGAAGCAGCGATAAGCGTTGTCGCCGCGATGGATGCAATAAAGTAGTCGACGAGGAATAGCGTGAGCAAAACAAGGAGGCCATGTTTTTATGCGAACAAGCGATGCTGGCCGGGTTGGACCTGATCACCGATCACTGATCACAGATCACCGTCTTTTGACCCGATCACCGATCACTGATCACCGATCACCGCCTTTAGAGCACTGATCACAGATCACCGTCTTTTCGCATCGATCACCGATCACTGATCACGGATCACCGCCTTATGAGAATTCTTCTCCAGCACGCCGCCCATGCCCGCTCCGGCGATAAGGGCAATACATCGAACATATCGGTCATCGCTTACGCGCCTGAGTTGTATCCGCTCTTGAAAGAACAGCTCACGGCTGAGCGCTTCAAGGCGCACTATGCCGGCGTGGTGAAAGGCAAAGTCGATCGCTACGCGGTGGATGGATTGCACGCGTTGAACTTCGTCGCGCAGGACGCGCTCGGCGGCGGCGTATCGCGCAGCTTGTGCCTCGACAATTACGGCAAATCACTCTCGGCTCGCGTGCTCGCGTTCGAGCTCGAGATTCCGGACGCGCTGCGCGGGCATCTGCGCGGACTTTGAACGCAACGCATTTGATCGGAGGGTAAGCGATGGCAACCACGATGACAACCACACTGGGGACTGGAAAGTATCGCTACGATGTCGCCACCGACTGGGCAAAGCTGCCCGACGGTTGGTCGTTTCGCGATGTCGCGGCAGTCGCAATCGATTCGAAAGATCGCGTGTACGTCTTCAATCGCGGCGAGCATCCGATGATGGTGTTCGATCGCGAAGGCAATTTCATCCGCGCATGGGGCGAGGGCTTGTTTTCGCGCGCGCATGGTTTGCACATCGGCCCCGACGAAATGCTGTACTGCACGGACGATGGCGATCACACCGTTCGCAAGTGCACGACCGAAGGCAAGGTGCTGCTCGAGATCGGCATTCCCGGCAAACCCGCGCCGTACGTCAGCGGGCAACCGTTCAATCGCTGCACACATACGGCGCTCTCGCCGCGCGGCGACATCTACGTATCGGACGGCTACGGCAATGCGCGCGTCCACAAATATTCGCCGGACGGCAAACTGCTGATGTCGTGGGGCGAGCCGGGCTGCGATCCCGGGCAGTTCAATATTCCGCACAATATCTGCACCGATCCGGACGGCTGGGTATACGTCGCCGATCGCGAGAACCATCGCGTGCAGGTGTTCGACGGCAACGGCAAGTACGAAGCGCAGTGGAACAATCTCCATCGCCCGTGCGGACTATGCATGGAAACGGGCAAGCAGCCGCTCTGCTACATCGGCGAGATCGGGCCGACGATGCCGGTCAACCGCGAGATGCCGAACATCGGCCCGCGCATCAGCATCGTCACGCACAAGGGCGAGGTACTCGCGCGGCTCGGCGATGTGCAGGCAGGCGAGCGTCCCGACCAGTTCATCGCACCGCATGGCATGGCGGTCGATTCGCGCGGCGACATCTACGTCGGCGAGGTCTCGTACACGGCGTGGCCGCAGGTGTACCCCGGCGTAGCGACACCGCCCGGGCTGCGCAGCCTGCGCAAGCTCGTGCACGTAGGTTAACCACCAAATAACCGATCCACGGCGCTGGGATTCGCGCAGAAGTAAGATCGATCGAGACCAAGCGATGCCGAACGAGAGTTTCAAACGACGCGCCAACAGCATCGCCGACATGCGCATGCTCGCGAAGAAAAGCCTTCCGCGCATGGTGTTCGATTTCGTCGACGGCGGTGCGGAGAACGAATACACCGTGCGCCGTAATGAAAAAGTGTTCGACGAGACGCTGCTGCTGCCGCGTCCGCTGAACGGCGCGGTCGAACCCGATCAGTCACTCGAATTGTTCGGACAGCGCTTGAGCATGCCGGTGCTGATCGGGCCGACTGGGTTGGCCGGCATGCTATGGCCGCGCGGTGAAGAGCATTCGGCGCGCGCAGCGGTTGCGGCAGGCACCGTGTACACGATGAGTCACGCCTCGACCGTGACGATCGAAGATCTCGCAAGCAAGGTCAGCGGCAATCTTTGGAAGCAAGTATTTCTATATCGCGATCGCGGCATGACGCGCGTGTTTACCGAGCGCGCACTCGCGGCCGGCTACAAGACACTGATCCTTACCGTCGACAATCAGCGGCCCGGTTACCGCGAGCGCGACATGCGCAATGGCTTCACCGTCCCGCTGCGGTTGACCGCGAGCACGCTGCTCAACATGGCTATGCACGTCGGCTGGCTATGGCGTACCGGGACCAACCCGCGCTTCACGATGGCGAATTACGCATCGGAAGAAAAGTCGGATATCGTCTCGCTGGCGTCCCGCATGGGCGGCATGCTCGCGGCCGACATCACCTGGAAGGATGTCGAGTGGTTGCGCGGACTCTGGAATCGGCCGTTCCTGCTCAAAGGCATTCTGCATCCGGAAGAAGCGCGGCAAGCGGTCGCGCTCGGCGTCGACGGCATCATCGTATCCAATCACGGCGGCAGACAACTCGACGTCGTGCCCACCGCGATGGAAGCGTTGCCGGGCATTGTGGCAGCGGTCGGGGGACGTGTACCGATCTTGATCGACGGCGGCATTCGGCGCGGTTCCGATGTGCTGAAAGCGCGCGCGCTGGGTGCCACAGCCTGTCTGATCGGCAGACCGCAATTGTGGGGACTCGGGGTGGCGGGCGAAGCCGGTGTGAGCTGGGTGCTCGAGCTTCTGCGCCGCGAAATCGATCGCACGATGGCGCTCGGCGGCTGGGCGCAGCTGAGCGACATCGATCAGTCGGCGCTGTTCGAGCGGCGCTAATCACGAGCAGCGAGCGCGCTCGCTTGAAACGGAAACGGGCGCCTGATCGCTCGCGCAACCTACTGCGGGCAAGCGCGCGAGCGTTCACCGAAACTCCCCATTTCTAAATATCCAGGTATCGGCAAAGTGCAACTGCGTCGAGCGTGGCATCTATGCCGGTGCAATCTAAGTTCGTTAGCGTGACCGCGCCCTTGGTGGTAGCCTATCTCCATGAGCGACACTGATATTGCCGAGATACTTAAGCTCCCCGCCGAGGAGCGGCTTCGTCTCGTCGAGTTGATCTGGGAGAGCTTGAACGCAACACCTGGCTCTGTTCCGATCGGGGGCGCTGTTCCGATCGGCGATGCACATCGGGCAGCGATCGACGAGGAGCTCTTGGCACATCGGCAAAATG
>JBDTMS010000314.1:0-5451 GCA_039934195.1 Betaproteobacteria bacterium | reverse complement strand
GATTCCAAAATGAGATGTTGCCGGCGAGGTCGTGAATCATGATCGCATCGGACGACTGCTTGGTGACCAACGCGAGCTGCGCATTCTCCGCGTGACTTTCTTCCAGCGCGTCCGCCATGCGGTTGAACGTGTGGCCGATTGCATTGAATTCCGGTAGCGAGAACGCCGGCAGACGGGTGTTGAGTCGACCCTGCTCCATTCCGGACAATCCGCGCAGGATCGTTTGCACCGGCCGCAGTGCGCGGCCGAGTAGCCAGAAAACCGCGACATTGATCAGGATCAGAAACGCCGCTGCGAGGCCGAGCAAGCTCTTCATGTCATCCCATGCGTCGAGAATCGACCGCGAGGCATCGGGAATGATGATGATCGAACCGCTCTTGATTTTAAGCTCGACGCTGGTCAAGTCCGGCGCGACGACTCTGACGAACCAGGGCGGCGCAAATCGGCCGGCTTTGTACACGGGCGGCGGCGAGGTGTAGGCAAGCGTTCCGTCATCCCGATAAAACCGGATTTCGTTCGCGCGCACGCGCCCGAGCCGCTGCAAAAATCCGAGCAGAACGTCGCCGCTGTTATCTGACGGCATGAATTGGCTGCTGTCCAGAACGGTAGTCAGCAGATGTAGCGTGACTTTGGTGCCGGCTTCCATCTCCTCGCGCACCGAGCGGCGCGCATCGTTGATCACGAGCCTCGCCGTGACAAGCGAGAACACCACGATCAACAGCGTGATGATCAGGCTCAGGCGCGATCGCAGACTCATAATCGTGGCCTGATGTCCTGCACGGCCTGCGCGAGCGCGCTCGAGATCGCCGGGTTGGTCGCCGCATGGCCGCCGTTTTCGATCATGCGCAGCTGCGCACCCGGCCAAGCTAGCGCAAGCTTATAGGCGGCCTCCGGCGGACACACCATGTCGTGCCGCCCTTGCACGATGATTGCCGGTAGATGTGCCAACGCCGGCACGCCGTTGAGCAACTGGTCGGGTGCTAAAAACGAGTCATTGATCAGATAATGGAGCTGAACGCGCACGCGGGCGAGCGCCGCTGCGGCATCCATTGCCCCGCCGGCCGAGGCGGCTTCGCCGATCGCCATCACTGCATTTTCCCAGACATTCCAGCGCTGCGCCGCGTCGACATCGCCAGCCTCCATACGTGCGGAATAGTCGTGCAGTATTCCCGCTGCGGATCGATCCGACAGGTTTAGTGTAAATGCCTCCCACGCCTGCGGCACGAAGCGGCGCAGTCCAACCAGAAACCAAGCCACTTCGTCATCGGACGCGAGAAACACGCCGCGTAACACGAGACCGCGCACACAAGTCGGATAGGCCTGCGCATAGGCGAGCGCGAGCGTGCTGCCCCAGCTTCCGCCGAACAGTAGCCATCGTTCGGCGCCCAGTGCAACGCGCAGTTGCTCGATGTCTTGCACAAGCAGCTGCGTTGTGTTCGATGCGGTCCCGCCGCGCGGTGTCGATTGCCCGCAGCCGCGCTGGTCGAACAACACGATGCGAAACATGGCAGGATCGTAGAAGCGACGATGATTCGAATTGATGCTGCTGCCAGGTCCGCCATGCAGAAACACTACCGGAATGCCGACGGGATTTCCGCATTGCTCGTAGCGAATGCGATGCCCGTCCGCTTCCAGCCAGCTCACTTCGTACGGTTCCAGCGCCGGAAATAGTCCGTCAGACATAGGGCGCCTCAAGACCGGCGCGCATCATTTCTTTTCTCGATCGCGCAGAGCAAACTTAACCGGAATTCGTACGGTGAACGTGCGCCCTTTCACTTCAGCCGGCACCCTCGGCAGCACCAGCGCTTTCAGTTTTTCCAGAGCGCGCTGATCGAGGATGTCATAGTTGCTGCTGCTCTGAACCACGATGTCTTTCAGCTTGCCGTCCGGACCGATCGTGAGTCGCAGATCGGTGGTGCCTTGCCAGCCGCGTTCACGCGCTACTCGTGGATAATCCCGCTCCGATATGTGTTTGCCCAGTGCGCGCGAGATGTCCTGCGCAAATCGTTTGATCGCAGCATCTTCCTCGGCTCTCCCAAGCTTCGGCGCAGTCGGTACGGGTCCGATCGAATCGGATTGAGACGGCGCGCCGGCGCTGGGTTGGCGTGTCGGACCGGACGGCACCTGGTTGCGCGCAACCGGAGGACGCGCGTCAGGGCGTTCATTCGGTTGCGACGGCGCTGGCCGGTCTTGCGGCACAAGCTCGGGCCGGCGGGTCGGCTGTGGGGTCGGGAGTTGCTGTTCTGTGCGCGCATTCGGCTGCGCTGCCGCTACCGGATCTGGTGCGACCGGGCGCGCATCCGGCCTCGATGGTTGTACGTCCGGACGCACAGGCTGCGTGGGCAGCGGGCGAGGTTCTGCAGCAGATTCCAGTGGGGCTTCGCTGCGCGGGCGCGCGCGCGTGGCGGCAGGCGCACTGGTCCTAGGTGCGGCCGGTGCAACATCGGGGCGCGTTGGCTGCAGATTCGGCTGCGCACGCGGAGCGAGCGAGGGCTCGATGCGCGGATCCGCCTGCAAATCCGATCGCGCGAGAACGCGCGGCTCGGCGCGCGGCGTGTCGATTTTCGGTACTGGTGCGGGGTCAGATCGCGTATCCGGACGCGCTAGGACGGGCGCCTCGCGATTCGGCTCGACACGCGGCTCAGCACGCGTCGGCGTCGGCAGAGCGCGCGGCTCGACACGTTGTAAGGTCGGCTCCGGCACGGATTGCGGACGCGGCGGCTCGGCGCGCGGTTCGGTTCTCGGATCGGGCGGACGCACCGGCATACGTGGTTCCATCGTCGGTTCTGCACGCGTCGCGGGCTTCAAGTCGGGTCGCGGCTCCGGCCGCGCCTGCGGTGCCGGGTCAACGCGCGCATCGGGCCGCGCGTCAAGTCGCGCGACCGGCTCAGACGGCGCAGCGGTCTGCAGTTGAGGCTCGGGTCTCGCTTCCGGCCGCACATTCGGCTGCCGTGGCGTGGGTGTCATCTGCGGCTGTGGTGTCACTGCGGGTAACGGTACGGGCTGCAGATCCTGGCGCTGAAACGGTTTCTGCGCTTTACGCTGCACCGGTGCCTGCCTTCGCGATGGCTTTTGCACTTTGGGGCTAAGCGTGGGTGCTGCCGCTTCCATTTCCTTTGGTTGCTCGATCGGCTTTGGCGGCTCCTCCACCGGCTTCGGCGGCTCTTCCACCGGCTTCGGCGGTTCGATTACTTTCGGACGTGCGAGCTCTACGGTAATGACCTGCGGCTTCAGCGCCGGCGTGCGAAAGTTCGGCAGAAAATAAATTGCGGCAGCATGCAGCAGCAGCGACACGACGATCGCCGCAATCAGCGGCGCATCGCTGCGTCGCAGGTTCTCGAAATCGGAATCGAACAGGCCTGCAGTTGCGCTCACGGACGACCCTGCAGTTGCACTCACAGAGGACATTGGCTAATGGCTAATCAAGGCGGTGCCGAACTAAACAGCGCTGCGCTTTAAACTCATGATATTCATGAGCTGCATTTGCTGATTTTCGTGTGGGAGTTGAGCGAGCAGAAGCCGAGAATAGCTCGGACTTCATCGGCTGGCTCGCATCGCAGTGCCCGCCCATCATCACTGGGCACTGCAACCGGTGCCGCCGGTAAGGTCATACGCCGCGGGTGTTGCCCGCTACCGAGTAAACTTTATCATTTCTGGAGACCACCATGTGGACCAAACCTGATTTCACCGAAATGCGTTTTGGCTTCGAAGTAACGATGTACATCGCCAACCGCTAATCTCGGTTTGCGGGCTACACGGAAGCCCCGGCGGGGCTTTCGTTGTTTTTGGACTTGCTGTAATTGTTCGGCTGCAGCAGATCGGATCGTCTTCGCAAGCTCATTTCGGAACATTCCACTCATGATAATTCGCGTGCTTGGCGCTGCCGCAGGTGGGGGCTTTCCGCAGTGGAACTGCAATTGCCGCAACTGCAACGGTGTGCGAACCGGCACGCTGCGTACCACCGCGCGAACGCAATCGTCGATTGCCGTTAGCGGAGATGGCATCGACTGGGTGTTGTTCAACGCGTCGCCCGACCTGCTTGCGCAAATCAAATCGTTTCCCGCGCTGCAACCGGCTCGCGCTATCCGCGATACCGGGATTCGCGCGGTGGTGTTGATGGACGGGCAGATCGACCATACCACCGGCCTGCTCATGCTGCGCGAGGGCCAGCAGCCGCTGCAGATCTGGTGTACCGACATGGTTCGCGAAGATCTGACCACCGGTAATCCGCTGTTTACCATCCTCGGCCATTATTGCGGCGTCAATTGGCAGCGCGTTCCGACTACGCCATCCAGCCGCTTTGCCATGACCGGTATCGACGGTCTTGAGTTCACCGCGGTTCCGCTCAAGAGCAAAGCGCCGCCGTACTCGCCGCATCGCGATAATCCGCACGAGGGCGACAACATCGGCATGCGCATTACGGATACGCGCAGCGGCAAACAATTGTTCTACGCACCCGGCCTCGGTGAAATCGAACCGCAATTGAAGCCGTTCCTGGAACAAGCCGATGCCGTGCTCGTCGATGGCACGTTCTGGACAGACGACGAAATGATTCAGATGGGCATCTCGAAAAAGCGCGCGCGGGACATCGGTCACTTGGCACAGTCCGGCAGCGGCGGGATGATGGAAGTGCTGGCGCCGCTGCGCGCCTCGCGCAAGATTCTTATCCACATCAACAACACCAACCCGATTTTGGATGAAGACTCGGCCGAGCGCGCCGCACTCACCCGCGCGGGCATCGAAGTGGCGTACGATGGAATGGACATCGCGCTTTAGGAGAGTTCTATGGGTGCATCCGAAACACTGAACGTCGCACAACCCTGGAGCCGCGAAGAGTTCGAAAAGAACCTGCGCGATAAGGGCCGGCGCTATCACATCTATCATCCGTACCAAATCGCGATGAACACCGGTCGGCTAAGCGAAGATCAGATCAAAGGCTGGGTGTGCAACCGCTTCTACTACCAGATTAGTATCCCGATCAAGGATGCCGCCGTGCTGTCGAACATGCCAGATCGCGATCATCGCCGGCAGTGGATCCAGCGCATTCTCGATCACGACGGCACGCAAGGCGATGAAGGCGGCATCGATGCCTGGCTAACCCTGGGCGAAGCGGTTGGACTCAAGCGCGACGAAGTGACTTCGCTCGAGCACGTGCTGCCCGGCGTGAAATTCGGTGTCGATGCGTACGTCAACTTCGCGCGCCGCGCCCCCTGGCAAGAAGCGGTGTGCTCGAGCTTGACCGAGCTGTTCGCACCCGAGATCCACAAAGAGCGGCTGGCGAACTGGCCGCAACATTATCCGTGGATCGATCAGTCGGGCTACGCGTATTTTCGCAAGCGGCTGTCCGAAGCGCGTCGCGATGTCGACCACGGATTGCGGGTCACCTTGGAACACTTCAAAACGCGCGAGCAGCAAGAGCGCGCGCTTGAAATTCTGCAATTCAAGCTCGAC
>JBDTMS010000313.1:0-5495 GCA_039934195.1 Betaproteobacteria bacterium | reverse complement strand
GGCGGCGGCATCTGGGGCCTTGGCGGCGTGTCGGTCGATCCGGATACCGGCAACGTTTTCGCGGCGACCGGCGCCGACATAAATCAGCGCTACACGCCGTATGCCGTGCGCATGCTTGCGCTTTCATCGAGCCTGACTTTGCTGGGCACCTATGAACCTGTGCATCCAGCGACCTGGGCATGTCCCAAAGGCCCATGCGACATCGACTTCGGCGCAACGCCGACCGTGTTCACGCCCGACGGCTGCCCGACCATGGTGGCTGCCGGCAATAAGAGCGGCGAATTCTATGTGATGCGAGCGTCGGATTTAGCGATCTCGGGGATACCGCTGCAGATTATGAAGCTCAACGTTGCGTTCGATCCGCTTGCCCAAGGCGGCGTCGGCGGTATTCCAGCGTACTGGCACGCCGGTCGGATGCTGTTCGTCACCGACTCTGGGCCCGGGATCAACGGCGTCCCTGGCGGTGTGCTCGGGCTCGCGATCGCACCTGCGCCGGCATGTACGCTATCGGTTGCATGGAGTGTGTCGCTGCCGGACCTTGGTGGTGCGCAGGCGTCGCCGACGGTAGCGGGCGGCATGGTCTTCGTCGGTGAAGGTGGCCGCGGTCGCGTGCATGCCTACGATGCCGGCACCGGCGCCGAGCTATGGAATTCAGGCGCTAGCATCACGGGCGGAACCTTCGGTGCGCCGATCGTCGCGGGCGGCAAATTATTCGTGGGATCCTGGACCGGATTCACCTACTCGAGCTCGGGTGTCGTGCGCGCCTATTCTACGACCGTCACGCCGCCGGCGACGTGTCAAGGCACGCAACCGATCACCGTGCTCGGGACACAAACCGTGGCAACGAGCGTCGATTCCAACCCGCTCGGCACGGCGGAGGCGTTCCAGGTCACCGGCACCGGCTGCGGCAATCTGACATCGCTGTCGTTGTTCGTCGATGCGGGATCGAGCTCGACTAAATTCGTCGTCGGTTTGTACAGCGACAACGCGGGCCATCCCGGCGCGTTGCTCACGACGAGTGCCCCGGTTACACCTGTGCCGGGCCAATGGAACACCGTTCCCGTCACGTCGACGCCGATCACAATCGGGACCAAGTACTGGATCGCGGAGCTCGGCGTTAACAGCGGAATCCTGCGATTCCGCGACACGCAAGGCGGCTGCGCAAGCGAGACGCATCAGACGGGAAATCGGACGAGTCTGCCGGCCAGCTGGGTCACCGGGCTTACGTTCTCGACTTGCCCGGTGTCAGGATACGGCAGTCGAGCGCCGTAACATCGGCGCTGCCGCGCCGGCGCTATAAGCTCTAATCGATCTGAATCCTGTGCGAACGTGCGCAGGATTCAGATCTTGTTGTACTCGGACTGATTCCACCAGCGCGCAGTCGTCACACTCGCGTGCATTCCCGCTTGCCGGGCCGTCACCTGCGTCATTGTCGCGTGTTACATTCGGCGCCGAGTCGCGGCCGCCGGCTCGCTTGGGGCCGCGCACAGGCTTCGGGAATTTTTTGCTGCATCGTAGGTCTATTCGCGGTCGTTGCTTGGCACCAAGCCGCCGTTTCCCATCTCTGTTATGTGATTTTGATGCGTCCTCGCACGTTCGTCGCGCCTCGCAATATCCCGCCGCTTCTCCTCGCGGGGTATGTCGCCGCGATCGTGGCGGTCATCGTCATCGCTGTTCTCGCGAAGGCGTCGGTCCAGCGGCAAGCCGCCGCTGGGGCGCTGGTAGCGCAGACATTGACGGTCCGTGAGCGCCTCGCGTCGATTCTCTCGTCGGTAAAGGACGCGGAGACCGGCCAGCGTGGCTATCTGCTTACCGGGCTGCCGGAGTATCTCGAGCCGTTCGACAAAGCTGTCCTCACCGTTCCCGTTCAGTTGCACAGCCTCGGCACATTGATCGCCGGCAGTCCGTCTCAGCGCGAACATCTCGCGGAGATCGAGCCGGCCATCGGAGCCCAGTTTGCAGAGCTGCGCGAGACGATCGAGCTGCGCCGATCGGGTGAGGGCGCACGTGCGCTTGAGATCGTGCGCGGCGGACGCGGCAAGGAAATGATGGACCGCATCCGGCAGCAGGTCGCGGTGATGGATTTGGAACAACAGCAGGTGCTGACCGAACGCTCGGCCGATTGGACCGCGAACACGCTGCGCACAGTTAGCGTGATGATCGGTGGATCCGCATTGCTGCTGGTGTTGATTGTGGCAGCGGGCGCGGGGACGTTGCGCGAGCTCGCGGCCCGCGAGCGGCAAGCCTGGTTGCGCACGGGACAAGCAGAAGTGTCGACGACTGTCGTCGGCGAACAATCAATCGAGGCGCTTGCGCAAAATGTGCTCGACCAGAGCGTGCGCTACACCGGGGCCGCGGTCGGCGCGTTGTACGTCGTTCATGACGACGGCGCAATTCGGCTGGTTGCCGGTCACGGGCTGTCATCCTCTGCGCAGCAAACCCTCGTGCGCGGCGAGGGCATGGCAGGTCAAGCGCTCGCATCGCGCGAGGTCGTGCACCTCGATCGGCTGCCGCCATCGTATTTGCAAGTCGCATCGAGTGTCGGCGCAACGGTTCCGATCGACGTTCTGATCGCACCGGCGCACACCGAGGGTGTTGCTTTCGCCGTCATGGAGCTTGCGTTTCTGCGCCGCGCCGAGCCGCGCGTTCGCGAGCTGCTCGAGCAGATTTCCGAATCGATCGCCGTCGCGATGCGCACAGCGCTGATCCGCGCGCGCATGGTCGAGCTGCTGCGCAAGACGCAAGAGCAGGCGCAGGCGCTGCAGGCACAGGAAGAAGAGCTGCGCGTCAACAATGAAGAGCTGGAGGAGCAGAGCCGCGGCCTGCAGGAATCGCAGGCGCGTCTGGAGACCCAACAGGCCGAGCTCGAGCAGATCAACGAGCGCTTGCAGGAACAGGCGACGATGCTGGAACGGCAGAAAGACGAGCTGAGCGCGTCGCACGAAGCGATTGCCGCGAAAAACGACGAGCTCGAATTGGCGAACCGGCACAAGTCCGAGTTCGTCGCCAACATGTCGCACGAGTTGCGCACGCCGCTCAACAGCTCGCTCATCCTCGCGAAGCTGCTGGCGGATAACAAACCGGGCAACCTGACCGAGGAGCAGGTGCGCTTCGCGTCGACCATTTATTCGGCCGGCAATGATCTGCTGCACTTGATCAACGACGTGCTCGATATTGCAAAAGTAGAGGCCGGAAAAATAGAGGTACGGCTCGAGCCCGTGGTGATCGCCGGATTGGTCGAAGGTTTGTTGCAAACGTTTCGGCCGATCGCGAATCAGAAGGGCGTGCGCTTCGTTACCGCGATCGAGGAGGGTAGTGCGGCGACGTTGGATACCGATCGGCAGCGCCTCGAGCAGGTGTTGAAAAACCTGCTGGCGAATGCATTCAAGTTCACCGAGCGCGGCGAGGTCTCGCTCATCGTCTCGAGCTCCGGCGATTCGCGCGTATCGTTCGCGATCAAGGACACCGGCCTGGGCATCGCGCACGACCAGCACGACGTTATTTTCCAGGCGTTCAAGCAGGTCGACTCGGGTGCGAATCGGCGCTTCGGCGGCACCGGCTTGGGCTTGTCGATCTCGCGCGATCTGGCGCAGGCACTGGGCGGCGATATTTACCTGACCAGCGCGCCCGGCCAGGGCAGCACATTCACGCTCGTTCTGCCTCGCCGCTTGCCGTTGCAAGGCGTGACCCCGGCGGTATCGATCGCATCCAAGCGGGCAGTAAAAACGCGCGCCGCAGCGCCCGTGGCGACGGTTGACACGGTGCCGGCAACGCCATCGGCAGACGACGGCGCGCGCCACCTGCTTATCGTCGAAGACGATCCTGCGTTTGCGGAAGTGCTGAGCGCGCTGGGCCGCGAGCAGGGTTTTCAGTGTTTCGTTGCCACGCATGCCGACGAAGCGGTGCAGCTTGCGGCAACGCGCGCGCCAAGCGCGATCCTGCTCGATGTGCGGCTGCCGGATCATTCGGGTTTGTCGGTGCTCGATCGCGTCAAACGCAACCCCGCCACGCGCCATATTCCCGTGCATGTAATCTCCGCGATCGATTACAGCCAGACAGCGATGGAAATGGGCGCAGTCGGTTACGCGCTGAAGCCGATCGCGCGGGACGAATTACTCGATGCGCTGCGCAAGCTTTCGTCGGCCGCCGATGCCCATGTACGCCGCGTTCTCATCGTCGAGGACAACGACGTACAGCGCGACAGCATCTGCCAACTGCTCGGCGGGGATGGCGTCGAAACCATCGGCGTGGCGACCGCTACCGATGGTTTGGCCAGGCTGCGCGACACCACATTTCACTGCATGGTGCTCGATCTCAATCTGCCGGACGCGACGGGTTACGACATGCTCGAAGCCATGGCGGCTGACGATAGCTATTCTTTTCCACCGGTGATCGTATACACCGCGGGTTCCTTGAATCCATCGGACGAAGAGCGTCTGCGGCATTTTTCACGATCGATCATCATCAAGGGCGCCCGCTCGCCCGAGCGGCTGCTCGACGAAGTCACGCTGTTTCTGCATCAGGTCGAAGCGCGGCTGCCGGCCGACCGGCGCAAGATGCTGCAACAGGCACGCGATCGCGAGGCGTTGTTCGAAGGGCGCATTATTCTTCTGGCGGAAGACGACGTGCGCAACATCTTCGCGCTGTCGAGCGTCATCGAGCCGAAGGGCGCGACGCTCGAGATCGCGCGCAACGGGCGCGAGGCGCTCGAGCGGCTTGCGCGGCCGCCGCAGGTCGATCTAGTGCTGATGGACATCATGATGCCCGAGATGGATGGTCTCGAAGCCATGCGACAAATCCGCGCGCTGCGCGAGCTCGATAGAGTGCCTATCATCGCCCTGACTGCGAAGGCCATGCGCGACGATCAGGAGAAGTGCCTCGCTGCGGGGGCGAACGACTACGTCGCCAAACCGATCGATATCGACAAGCTGTTATCGCTCATTCGCGTATGGATGCCCAAACAGACATGAGATCCGCGTAGCCGGTTGCCGCGATAGCCGCACGTTTTAGCTCGCCGCGGTTATTACCGCCACGCTGCGATAGATTCCCGCAATAGCATCGAATCCGGCTCATTGCAATATTGCGAATTGCAGTTGACGCTCTGGTAACCGCAACGCTAGATTCGCCACCGGCCTAAGCTCGCCATCTGTCCTAAGGCTCGCCACCTGCCCGGGGTTCCCCCCTGCCGGGGTTCGCCATTTGCCCCGGGGCTCGCCATCTGCCCAGGGATTCGCACCTGCACGGGTGTTTTTCGCCAGATGGCGACGCGCGGTTCATAGGACTAGCGTCGCGCTTCGCCTAGTTCATCGCTCAGTGGTCATCGCTCAGCGGCCATCGCTCCGCGGTGATGGCTCGGCGGCTATGCGCGTGTGCGAACGCGATGTTTCTCACCGGTCGAGCGCCGGCTCGAAGAAACGCGGTCGATGGAGGACCTCAAACGCGATCGCACGCGCGGTCGCATCTACTTGGCGCCCGAAGGCGGAAATTTGTACATG
>JBDTMS010000312.1:0-5495 GCA_039934195.1 Betaproteobacteria bacterium | reverse complement strand
GAACAACGCACGCGATGCGCCCGCGGTCTCCGACCTGCCGAGCCAAAGGTGACCGTCGGGTTTCAACGCATAGTGCAACAATGCCATGATCTGCTTCTGAAGCACTGGCTCCATGTAGATCAACAGATTGCGGCACGAGATGAGATCGATCCGCGAGAACGGTGGATCCGCAAGCACGTTGTGGCGTGAGAAAATACAACGCTCACGAATCTCCTTGCAGATGCGATAGCCGCCCTCTTCCTTCGTGAAAAAGCGTTGAAGGCGCGCCGGCGATACTTGTAGCTCGATGCTCGCGGGATAGACACCAGTTCGCGCTTTCCCGACGCAGACACTGTTGAGATCGGTGGCGAAAAGCTGCATCGGAACTTCGCTGCCAGCAGCCTCGGCGCACTCGGCAAAAACCATAGCCAGCGAATAGGCTTCCTCGCCAGTTGAGCATCCCAGCGTCCAGATCCGCACCGGCTCGTCGCGCTTTCGTCCCGCGAGCAGTTTCGGGAAAACCGTCTGCGCCAGCGCCTCGAAGGATTCAGGATCGCGGAAAAACGTTGTGACGTTGATGAGGATATCCTGGAACAACAACTCGACCTCTGCCGGGTCGCGCTTCAGGTAGTCCTCGTAATCCTTCATGGTTTGAGATGTCAGCCACAAGCGGCGTGTATCTGATTTTCTCGAACATCTCCGCCCGATTGGCGCCGCGCCATTTCCTTAGCGGGCCAGTACTTAGACGACTGGTTTGCTCCGTGCCCCGCGACCAGCATATGATCGCGTTGCGCGTCTTAACGTCTTCTCCGAATAGCGCGTGCGGCTCTCTATCGAAGAACGCAAAACGCCACTCGCCCGGCGTCTTTCCAATGAAACGACGCGTCGCTACGAACTGACGACCGGAATTGACGGCCACCGACAACGGAACTACTAGCGCTCCTCCACCTGCGGGGTTTGCCAATCGCACCATTTGCTCAATGAACAGTGGGTAGAAGTCGACTTTGCCGCGCGGCGTTTCGGGCAGCGTTAAGAAGTTTGCCGTCAACTCGAGCATATCCGCTCGTTGGCCAAGTTCGGCGTAAGGCGGATTACCCACAACCAGCGTGGGCCCTTTGCGGAGGCGGGGAAAAACCCGATCAACTGGTACTCGATTGCTACCTGGGCGGGTCTTGCGGCGGCCTTTCACGTGTGCCGCTGGATCGATGAGCAGTGCGTCAATACAAGCGAAGTTTTGCCGGATTCGCTTCCACAGTTCGCCAGGAGCATTCTTTTTCGTTTGCCGGCGTTCTAGTACATCAAGCAGCAAGACGTACGCTGCTGCATCAACCACCCAAGAGTCGATATCCGTCCCGAATAGAGAGCCACAGACCAAATCGATCGGCGAGATGTCGACCCTGCGAGATTTGAGTGCTTTCAGTGCCGCTCGAAGAAAAACGCCAGTACCGCATGCTGGGTCTAAGACCGTTACTTGTGAAATTGAGTCATCGGTGCTTGCGACAGCCCGCCCCACCATGAAATCCGCGACGTCCTCTGGCGTATAGAAAACGCCTTGCGCGCGCTTGGTCGCGCGTGGCCCAACCGTCTCTGGCCGTGACCGAACCGTCAACCTGCTTGCCTGCCCATGCGGATCGAGGATGTACGGCATAAGCTCGGCGAGTGACCGCCTGTCTGCATCATGTGGAAGCATCTTTTGCGCTGCCGTCAGAATGCGCTCGTCAAATTGGGGCGCAACGCCTGCTTTTCCGGGTGATCCATTGAACCAAGCCTCGGCCTCCGCAAGGGTCGCGGTGCCGCTTAACGTTCCAGACGCGACTCCCACCAGCCACTTTGCAACTAGGCCCCACGCGGCAAGCTCCGAAGAACTCCGCTCGACGCAACCGCTTCGCTGATTGAGGCTTTGCTTTCCTCCCTCGGCAAGGCATTGGGAATCGACGAGGCCGGACTGCAGCTCAGCAACGGCACGCCGCACGGGGGCACCAAGGCGTTCGGCGACCGCCGACAGGACATGTCCCTGCCTCGGGACTGCATCGCTCAGGCGCGCGCTTGGTCGCTCGTGTGCTCCGGCAGACTTATCTGAGGTTTGTGAAGAGCGTTTCGCCATCAACGCGCCTCCCGCGTCCGCACCGGTGAAGGCGTTGTAGTAGTCTGCGGAAAGTCGATACGCACATAACTGCGCCGAGCGATAGCGTCGAGCGCTTTACAGTCCTGATCGTCAATACTGACCGTAACGCACTTGATCTTGGCTGCCATCATCGCCCTCCGCCAACCCGAATCAAGGCTACCTTGCACGGCACTGCCCAATATCATCGAGCCGATGCGAATCGCATCACATTCTTGCTTTGATCTGTTGAAAATGCTGTAGCGCGGGAGGGATCGCAAGCTCGGCTGAACCCTTGCGCCGGCCAATCTGCGACCTTCCAGATGGCTCGAAGAAGTCAATCGTGCGTTGCTAGGGCAAGAGAAAGGCCGGCAGTCCCCTGCCGGCCCCGTTGAGTTTGTCTCACATATTTTCAATCGCGCTCCTCAGCGCTTCATCGACGGACGAGCGCGTCTGCACGCGCGCCATCTCTTCCCCGTCGACATACACGATCCAGTCATGCTCATCCGGCACATAGCCGTCGAGCTTAAACTGCCCCCGCCAATGTGACTTGGGCGGCAGCACGTTCACGCTGAGGATAAAGTCGCCATGGCGCGCCTGCCCATAGATGAAACCATACGCGTCGGGCACGGGGTTTAGGTCGAGGATCACTGAGCTCATCAGTATTCCTCCGCCAGCATGATTGTGAGAACACGCTCTGTCGTCGCGGGATCGCTCGGATCTTCGGCTCCGAAATTGGAATCGCCTTTGTCGTAGTAATCGATCTTCCAGAACAGCTTCTGGCCGTCGACCTCGAACGATCCGAAGTCATGCTCACTGTGAGGATCATTGTCCCGCGTGAAGCGATCGAAGGTGCGCACGGCGTCGAGTGCCGTCGCCACGAAGTCTGGCCCTTCGCCGCTTATCCCGTCAGTCGTGTAGACCTTGCCGCCGGTAAGTGACGCGCGAAACGCATCGTTGAGCTCGCGGATACGAGCGGCCTTCTCGTCTGACATCGAAACCTCCGTCTCGCTGTTCGAGATCAGCGCCATGCTGAGCTCGATGACGAGGGGGAGGTCTTTAGACTTGGTCGCTTCGAGCTAATCGACCTTCTTCTTATTGTGTCGGTAGGTTCTCACAGTGAGGGCGCCGGCGATAAAAATGCCCAGGAACTCGAGACCACCCTGAACAAGCCTAAAATTCCGCTCGTCTTGTGGAGTGAACTCTCTTATTTCCTCTGGCGACGTCCACAGAAAGGGCAACCAGAAGGCTATCTGATAAAGCGTGATACTAAAGACGATAAAACAGATCGTGGCCAATGAGCGGGCATAGATTTCATTTTTCATATATCGAATTATACACAATAGGCTGCAAGTTGACACACGACGACCGGCACAAATGGGTGCCGGTCGAGTTCGCTGTCGTTTAGCTTCCGGTCTTCAGAAGGAACTGCTGCGCGTTCTGCAGAAGTGCAATCGCATCGCCGAGATCACTCTCTCGGAGTTGCGACGTCTTCTGCCACGCGTCGTTCTTGTCCTTGTAGTTGCGCTCGAGTGTCACGCTGTGGAAGACGCGCTTCTCGCCGTCGACATCGTGCTCATTTTCCCAGACCGCGAGTTGCAAGCCGCCGGTGCTCGCTTTGTGCACCGGATGGGGCTTTTCTGACGCAGCTGACTTAGTGTCTGACTTAGCCATAGCTGGTACTCCATTCTCCTAACGCGTCCATGAGGACTACAATTCCAGTATACATTCTTCGTTTTGTTTCCGTAACTTGGGTACAATGTCGAGTGTGGATTTTTTGAGCACGTCCCTCCCCTGTCGGCATCGGGTCGGGCTCTAGGAGCATTGCTCCCGGAACCTCAGATCGGTGCCTCGCGCCTCGCGCGCGGTCTGAGTTTCCGCCCCTGCGGGTGACGATCCCTCGTGCAGTCGAACTGTCTCACATGCTCGCCAGAGATCGGCCGAGCGGTGTGATACCATTACGGTAATGAACGACGACATGAACAACGACACGTCGCGACACGACGTGCCGCAGCACGACAACAACATTCGCGACGCTGTGACGTGGCAAGACACCACGACCTACTCGATGAGCCTCCCCCAGGTGTACGCTCGCTTCGTTGCAGCTGGGCTTGATCGCAGTCTGCGTACCCTGCAACGCTACTGCGAGCACGGCCACTTGCGCGCCGCCAAGTATCCTACTGAGACCGGGGCCGTGTGGTACGTCGACCCGGCTAGCGTGGAGACAAAGATCGAAGAGATTCGTCAGGTGCAAGAAGCAGCGCTGCATCGATCGGCCGCGCCAAGCCCCGTCACTCCCCCACCGACAGGCTACGACCAGTCGCGACCTAGCGCCGACCGTCGGGAGCTGTTGTCAACAGATATCAAGGACGACAGTCCCGACGTCGCGGCTGCGACGAATAACGACGACCTCCGACCGGCAAATTCCGACGCAGTTCGTCGCGCCAATGATTCCAACACCAATGGCTCAGACAACCGCGACCGCCAGGCGACGACAGACAGCGATAGTAGATATGTGACGGTGCCGGTCGTGATAATTGACGCGCTGACGGCTCAGCTGGCCGCCAAGGATGAACAGATCAAGCGGCGGGACGAACAGATGGAGCGTCTGGTTGTCGCTCACGACAAAGACCGTCAGCTGCTCGGTGCCGCCCTGTCGATTATCCATCGCGAAGACTTTCCGATGGAACTCGGAAAATGGGATGAGTTTGCCGCCCCGAGCGAGTCGGCCCCGGCCGAAGAACTCAAACCGGATTTTGAACACGGACGGGGACATCCACAGCCGCCGCATCAGGGAGATGGGTTATAATTTTGACTAATGAAGGCCATTGGCGAGGTAATGGACAGGAACATCAAGCTCATTGGAGCGGACGTTCTTTCCCAGCGGGGCTTTGTTCAAATCCCCATCGCCATCGTGCGCAGCAGCGATCTCTCGATGGGCGCCAAGATGGTCTACACGGCGCTCCTCTCGTACGCCTGGCATAATGACTTCTGTTTTCCGGGGCAAGACCGCATGGCCGAAGATATCGGCAGCAGCCGCAAGAGCGTAAATCTCTGGCTGCAAGAGCTCGACACCAAGGGCTTCGTCAAAATCATCCGACGAGGGCAAGGCAAGACCAATCTCTATGAGGTCAATCTCAAAGCCAAGGTGCTCAAACGGTAACGAGGGTGAAAACCAGATGTAACTATTTGTTACATCTAGATGTAACGGGATTTCTCATCTGGTTGTAACCGAGGGTTACACTAAGTATATAAAGAGAAATATAAAAGAGATTAATATTCAGAAAAGATTTTCAAAAAATCAAGAAGTTACTTTTGCGAGCACCGAGAAACGACCAATGTCGCATATTCAATCTCCCACGGTTCGGCTCACATTTCGCGCCAGAGCCCTGAAACTAGCCCAGATTGCTTCAAT
>JBDTMS010000311.1:0-5530 GCA_039934195.1 Betaproteobacteria bacterium | reverse complement strand
TGCCGCCGGAAAGCCTGGTGTGTCCGCACATCGCTTCGGGCGGCGCGCACGATGCGCGGGCCGCGCAGGAATGGTTCGAGTTCGCTACGCAACCGCTGTTACTGGATCTAGTCGAGCAGTTGATCGGGCTCGATATTATTCTCTGGGGCAGTCAGGTGTTCTGCAAACCCGCTCGCGTCGGACGCGAAGTGCCGTGGCATCAAGACGGACAATATTGGCCGATGCGTCCGCTCGCGACGTGCTCGATCTGGATCGCGCTCGACGACGCGACCTCCGAGAACGGCTGCATGCGCTACATCCCCGGCTCGCACATGCGACGCGCACTGTACGATCACAGCGTCAGCGAGCGTCCCGGTCTCGTGCTCAATCAGGAAGTCGCCGCCGGCCAGTTCGACGCGCGGACAGCGCGCGATGACATCCTGATGGCGGGCGAATTTTCGCTGCACGATGTCTATCTGATCCACGGGTCCAATGCCAATCGGTCGCCGACCCGGCGCGCCGCATTCGTGATTCGCTACATGCCGGCAACCTCGCTGTTTCAGCGCGACATCCAGCGCGAGCAGTCGCAATCGGGGGTTGCGTTCGGCTTGAGCCAGCGACCGATCTGGCTGGTGCGCGGCCGCGACGTCAACGGCGGCAACGACTTCAACGTCGGTCACGGCGAAGCGTATCGCATGGTGCCGCGATTGTCCGATGACGGGTAGATACGAGAACAAATTCCGCGGGTAGAAATAAAAACCGGAGACCAAATGGCCTCCGGTTTAGTCGGCGCGTACGGCAGTTACGCGGGTTTGCCGACGAACCCGTAGAACGAATTATTGCGCGCCACCTGCTCCTTGTCGTACTCAGCTTTCATGAGCGCGAGCTTATCGTTGCTCAGGTTTTCGTATTCCGCCTGAATCTTATATTTATACAAACGCGCCGCATTCTGGCCGAAGATTTGCCGCTTGACGTCGCTGTCCGGGCCGCCCAACTTGGTCTTCCAGCCCATCTTGTGCATCATGTCGTCGGGAATTTCCAGCCGGCGCATCGCTTCGATCTGCCACTGCGGTGAGCCGTACCAAACCGAATCCGTCCCCCACAGCACGTGATCGGCGCCCATCTCGTTCACCAATTGCCCGATGAAAGCCGCCGAGAAGCGCGGATTCGCGACCGCAGCATTCGCGAACGATGTGCCGATTTCCGCGTAGACGTTCTTCACGTTGAACTTTTTCGGGATACGGCAAACGTCGGTCGACCAGCGGATGTAGCCCTCCTTCTCGAACAACGACAGCTCGGTTGCCGGATCTTCCAGGAACGGACGCAGTGCGGTGTGGTAGATGATGAAGTTGAGCTGCGGCCAATCTTTTGCTGCCTTGCCCACATCGTCCACCGTCGCGTATTGCCACACGCCGGCCCACGACTGTTCGTAGTCCAGAGGCAGCAGGCCCTTGTGGATACACACGTTCTGTGTGCCCGACTTGGCGAACTTCTCGTACACCGGATACATGAGCTTCTCATCGTCCAGTCGCCACATCGTTTTCTTAGTCGATGGCGACAACGGATCGCCGACCGTATAACCCTTCCATCCGTCCGGCTTCAATTCCGCGGCAGCGCGATCGATGTCGTCTATCCAGCCATCGGAACCCGGCGTGAATACGAAGTGCGAGAACAGACGGCGGCTGCCTGCAACCTTGTTGATGGCCCCACGGGCTTCCGCGATCTGATCATTGGACAGCAGCCACCATGACGGATCGTCGAACGGCGCGCCGGACAACAGCGCGACTTTGGTGTCGCTATCGAGGAAGATTTCCTTCAAATAATTCTCGAACTTGTAGCGCTGCAATACCAGCGGCACCTTGTCGAGCATCTTCGGGTTCCAATGCTCGGATGCGTATTTGCCGAGTCCGAGCAATCCTTCCTTGTCGAAATCATCGCGCACGAAGTGCGTTTGATCGTCGAAGATGAATTGCTTGGCAAGGCCCTTGGCGCGATTGGTTGCGGCGTCGTTATCGGCGGCTTCGGCTTCCGACACATCCCAGATCGGACCGAACACCTGGTTCATTGCAAGAAATGCAGCCGCCATCCCCGAAGCCGAGCGCAGGAAGGTGCGTCTATCCATGCCCTGCTTCTTGCCGTACTTGTCTGCGAACTCTTTGATCAACGCTTCGACTTTGCGCTGATTCTCCGTCTGCGGCAGCGGGTTGTACTCGCCGTTGGAGACGATCTGCGTTGGTACCGGCGAACGAAACTCGGATTGCTCGATCACATCAATCTGTTCTGCCTCTTTCTCACTCAACCAGCCTCTCGACATGTTTTTCATGAAGCAATTCCCCCAAGGTTGTTTTCTTGCGCTGAAAACCTCACTGGTGTTGCATGCGGATGCTTCAGTGCGCAGGCCGACTGGCGCCCGATCGCTCGCACCCACGACATGTCTAGCACGAATTTCGCCAAACTTAAAGCGAGTTTTTCTACGGCGTAGAATGACGTGCGCTTGGCGCCATGAACTCGACGAGGCTACGCTGTCACCGTGTTAGATCAACTGCCCGACCCGCGCCGTTACGCAACAGCAGACGGCAACCCGCTCGAACAGCAAGCCGCGAAGATTGCCGGCACCGCCGATGGATCGCAGCGCGCAGTCCTATGGCAGGCGCTGCAGCTCGATCTCAAAAACGCGTTGATCGCGGGCCGAGACGATCTGATTTCGACCGCTGTTGCCGAGGTGTCGTCTGCGGCGGCTGGCCGCGTGTTGTGGGATGCGGTGGACGAGGCGATCAACGCGCCCGGTCATCCGGACGCTCAACTGGTTGCCGGCCTGTTCGCGATTCCAGTGGTGTTCGTCGCCGGCGGCCTTGCCGGTGCAGAAATTCCCGGCGTCATAGGCGCGGTGCGCAAACTGTGCCACGTGCTCGAGAGCGAAGGCGCGCTCGGCGTTACTCGCAACTTCGGATTGAATCAGGCGCTGTGCGCAGACACTTCCATGGAGGCGTTCTCGCCGTCGCGTCTTTATGCGCTGCTCGGGCGAGTCGAAAACGAAGGCGTGGAGCTGTGGCCCGATCTGATCCCGGCCGAAATACATCTAGTCGATGCCAACGAGAGCGTCGCGCTTCGCTTCATAACGGGCATCGCCATCACAGGCACGAATGCGCCATCGTTTATATCGTCCGCAGGCGACATCGGCCGCTGGGGTATGCCGTTTGCACGCGAGCTGATCCAGCAGCTATGTCCGCCGGGCGTGTCGCTGCTGCCGATCCCGCGTCCGGCGAGTGGACTGCTGCGTGCGCTACATCGCGGTCACCAGGCGCGCGAAGAAATCGCGTTCCAGACATTTGCCTCGCGTGTGCTGCGCGAGTTCCGTGCGTCGGTGGGCGAGCCGCGCGCACGGGTTAGCGCGGTGGCGCCGAATTGCATCGACGTTGCGTTCAGCTCGGACTTCGATGCGAGCCGAACGCAAATGCATCGCTGGGTGCTGCATCCGCTCGACGATCTGCATGAGATTGCCAGCAACATCGGCGGCCTGCTCGCGGACTGCAAGATTCAGAACGTCGAGGTCGTCGATCAGATCGCCAGCGCCGCCGTTGCGTTTCCCGGCAGCGTATCCGCGCCGCATTTAGGCTGACTTCTTCGCCTTAGGGCGTCATTCGGGCGCCTTGTGCTCAAGGCGGTTTCATGCGAGTCGATAGCAACGATCTCGCACGACGCAGGAGTGACCTTGAGAAAACTATCGATGCCGCGTCTGTGCGTCACGACCGCCGTGTGCTTGCTGGCAGCCCACGCGATGGCAGATGACGCGATCGTGACCGACCGTCCCGACGTCGTCGAGTCGAGCGTCACAGTGGGTAAGGGCCACTTTCAGCTCGAAACCAGTATTGCCGGGGCGCACAACGCCAACGGAACGATGCGCGAAGACACGTTGAACACGCCGACGTTGCTGCGTTATGGATTTGCCGCCGACTGGGAGTTGCGTCTCGCGAGCGATGGCTACACGCGCCTGCACAGCGCCGACAGTAGCGTGCCCAGCGACGAGAAGCACTACGGCATGGCGGACATGGCGATCGGCGTCAAATGGCACGTCGCCGATCGCGCTGGACTCAAGCCGTCGGTTGCCTGGTTGCTGCACGCGGATCTGCCCAGTGGCGCGGAGTCGTTGCGCGGGCATGCGGTGCGACCGTCACTGCGGGCGTCACTGGAATGGGATCTTCCCGGCGACAGCTCTATTGGAGTCATGCCGGGCGTGATCTACGATAGTCGCGACGACGGCCATCGCTTCACCGCGGGCATCTTCGGCGTGTCGTTCGGTCATGCGTGGAACGACCGGCTGCACAGCTTTCTGGAGGTCGCGGCAACCCAGATTGCTTCGCCCGCCAATGGCGGCAATCTGGTGACCTACGATGTCGGCTTTTCTTATCTGCTCACGCCGATGATGCAGGTCGATGCAGGCGCCTTCATCGGGGCGAACCAACACACTCCGGATATCGCCTGGACGGTGGGCTTCTCGGTCAAGTTCTGAGGACGCGATGCCGCGTTAAAGCACAGGGCGCCGCCGTTACTTCATGCGCGTGTCCGGTTCCTCTAGAAATTGCTGCACAGCTTGAAACAACTGCATCCGGTTCTTTTCCATGATGACCGTGTGCGTGCCTTCGCCGATCTCCACCATTCGCTTCCAGGGCGTGTTGATCAGCAGTCCGAATAACGTCTGCGCCATATAGCTCGGCGTGTCGGCGTCCCACTCTGCGTGCGCGATGAAGGTCGGCGCCATGATGCGCGCGGGATCGTAGTACGGCTTGCCTGCTGCCCAGAAGTTGCGCACGTCTTGCAGCACACCGTTAGGCGCTCGCAGCAGTCCCGATTGCGCACTGTTAGGGTCGGTTGCCCAGGTGGCGTCGACCCAGGCTTCGAACCAGCCGGGCGGCACCAGGTCCTTTTGTTTCGCATCCGGGACGCCGGTGTACCAGCGCTTTCGCGCCGTGTCTTTGGTCACGGTTCGATAGGCGCCCAACGGCTCTTCGGGCGGGGGCGGCGTCGCTGCAGGAGGTGGCACTGCCGGCGCCGGGACTGGATTGCGCACCCACAGCGGCGCGTACAGCACCAGGCGCTGCACGCGCTCGGGATGCTGGCCGGCGTAACTCGCCACGATCGTCGTGCCCCAGGACCAGCCGAGCAGATTGATCCGTTCGACCGCCCGGCGATGGCGGATGTGCTCGACCGCGCTGGTCACATCGCGCAACGCGACGTCGGTGTTGACCAGCGGTGGATGTTCGTTTGCCGGTACGTTCATCTCCGGCGGCCGGGTAGACAGCCCATAGCCGCGCAGATCGACCAGATAGACATCGAAGCCACGGCACGCCAGGTAGTCCATCCAAGAAAAGCCGCCCAGCGCTAAGTCGAACGCGGTTTCCGATGGATAGGTCGCGCCATGCACGTAGAGCACGATGCGGTCGGCGGGAAACGCCTTCACGCCTTCCGGCCGCTTATTGCGGATGAACAGCTCGATGCCCGGCATCTCCGAAACGATGCGGTAGTTCTCCACGGTCAGCGGGCGTTCCGCCGT
>JBDTMS010000310.1:0-5549 GCA_039934195.1 Betaproteobacteria bacterium | reverse complement strand
GATTGGAGCGCACGCATCTGTATCGCAAATTGAAGCAGCTCGGCATCAAGCCTCCGCGCCGAGAGGTGTAGGCGCACTTCGAACACCGGGCACCGTCCGCGACGCCCGCATCGCGCGGTTATAATTCACCGCTCCCCCACGCCCTACTATTTCGGACCGCGAATCAATATGGCCACCCGACAAGATCTCGCCAACGCCATCCGCGCTCTTGCGATGGACGCCGTACAGAAAGCCAATTCCGGACACCCCGGCATGCCGATGGGGATGGCCGACATCGCAGAAGTACTGTGGAACCATCATCTGCGTTTCAATCCGCACAATCCGAGCTGGCCGGCACGCGACCGCTTCATCTTGTCGAACGGCCACGGCTCCATGCTGCAATATGCGCTGCTGCATCTCACCGGTTTCGATCTGCCGATGGCCGAGCTGGAAAAATTTCGCCAGCTCGGCTCGAAAACGCCGGGTCACCCCGAGCACGGCGTCACCCCGGGTATCGAGGTCACCACCGGTCCGCTCGGACAAGGCTTCGCCAACGCTGTGGGTATGGCGATATCGGAGCGGGTGCTGGGCGCCGAGTTCAATCGTCCCGGGTTCGATTTGGTCGATCATCACACCTACGTGTTCATGGGCGATGGCTGCATGATGGAAGGCATTTCGCACGAGGCCGCGTCGCTGGCGGGGACGCTGGGCTTGTCGAAGTTGATCGCGATCTACGACGACAATCGGATTTCCATCGACTCGGAAAAAGCATCAATCGAGAATTGGTTCACCGACGACACGCCGAAGCGCTTCGAAGCTTACGGCTGGAATGTGATTGCCAACGTCGATGGCCACAACTTCGACGCGGTAGACGCCGCCGTGCAGTCGGCCAAAACCCAGACCGAGCGTCCCACGCTGATCTGCTGCAAAACGATCATCGGCAAAGGCGCGCCGCATAAGCAAAACACCGGCGCGGCGCACGGCTCTGCATTGGGCGATAAAGAAGTCGCGGCCACGCGCGAATCTCTCGGCTGGAAATATCCGGCGTTCGAGATTCCGGCGGACATCTATGCCGGCTGGGATGCGCGCAAACGCGGCGCCGCGCTGGAAGCCGACTGGCAGAAAACGCTCGACGCCTACACCGCGCAGTTCCCCGACCTGGGTGCGGAATTTAAGCGCCGCATGCAGAGCGCGATGCCGCCGACTTGGCGTGCACACTGCGAATCGTTCGTCGCCGCGGTCGTGAAAAAAGCAGAAACTATCGCCTCGCGAAAAGCGTCGCAGAATTGCATCGAAGCGCTGGCGGCGGTATTGCCGGAACTGATCGGCGGCTCCGCCGATCTGGCGCCTTCCAATCTGACCCTGTGGCCGCAGGCCAAGCCGTTGCAGCGTACTGGCGGGGGCAACTACATCTATTATGGGGTGCGCGAATTCGCGATGTCCGCGATCATGAACGGGATGACCATGCACGGCGGGCTGGTTGCATTCGGCGGAACATTCATGACCTTTTCAGACTATGCGCGCAATGCGCTGCGCATGGCGTCCTTGATGCACGCCGGCAGCATCTTCGTCTACACGCACGATTCCATTGGACTCGGGGAAGACGGCCCTACGCACCAACCGATCGAACACGCGGCTGCGTTGCGCTACATCCCGCACATGGACGTGTGGCGGCCCTGCGATACCACAGAAACCGCAGTGGCTTGGATCGCCGCGGTCGAGCGGCGCGACGGTCCGACGTCGCTGCTGCTGTCGCGCCAGAACCTCGCGTTTCAGCAGCGCACTGCGGCGCAGATCGAGGCGATCAAGCGTGGCGGTTACGTGCTGGCCGATTCGCCGTCCGCGAAAATAATACTGATCGCCACCGGTTCGGAGCTCGATCTGGCGATGCAGGCGCGTCATCAATTACAAACCCAGGGCATCGCTGCGCGCGTGGTATCGATGCCCTCGACCAATGTGTTCGATCGGCAGGACGAGGCGTACCGCAGCAGCGTGCTCACGCCCAACGTGAAGCGCGTTGCCATCGAGGCGGGGCTCGGCGATTTCTGGCGCAAATATATCGGGCTCGACGGCGGCGTGGTTGCGATCGACCGCTTCGGCGAATCCGCACCGGCGCCCGAATTGTTCAAATACTTCGGCTTCACGGTCGACAACGTCGTCGCCACCGCAACGCGCATCCTGCACGCCTGAGGCGCACCGGCGTGAGCCCATCCGATCCCGCTCCGCGTCTGGTCGCGGACATCGGCGGCACCAACGTTCGCTTTGCGTTGCTGCCGGTCGGTTCCAGCGAGCCGGCGCAGGAGCACACGCTGCTGTGCGCGGATTTCGAGGGGCTGCATCAGGCTGCACGCCACTACTTCGAAATGGTCGATGTGCAAGGCGTCACGCACGCGGCGTTCGACGTGGCGACCGCGATCACCGGCGATTTCATCAAGCTCACCAACAGCCCGTGGGCGTTTTCCGTAGAGCAGACGCGGCGCTCACTCGGCCTTGAACGCCTGCTCGTGATCAACGACTTCACCGCGCTCGCGCTGTCACTACCCCTGCTGCGCGCGGACGAGTTGCTCCAGATCGGCGGTAAACAAAGCGTAGACGGCGCGCCGCTGGCACTGATCGGTGCCGGCACCGGCCTGGGCGTCTCGGGCCTGATGCGCCACGCACAGCAGTGGCTGGCCATCGAGGGCGAAGGCGGACACACAGCGTTTAGCCCGATGGACGAGCGCGAAGACGGCGTGCTGCGGGTATTGCGCGATCGCTATGGACACGTCTCGTTCGAGCGCGTTGCCAGCGGACCCGGCCTGGTCGCGCTATACGAGGCGTTATGCAAGTTGGATCATTGCGTCGCGAAGGCGCTGAAGCCGGAGCACGTGACGCAAGAGGGCCTGAGCAATACCGATCCGCAATGCGCGGAAGCATTGGCGATGTTCTGCAACGTGTTCGGCACGGCGGCTGCGAATCTCGTGATGACCCTGGGCGCGCGCGGTGGCGTGTATATCGGTGGGGGCATCATCCCGAAGCTCGGCGACTACTTCGTGCAGTCGAATTTCCGCAAGCGCTTCGAGAACAAAGGCCGCTTCTCGAAATACCTGTCCGAGGTGCCCGCGTGGATCATCTTGGCGGAGAATCCTGCCCTGCGCGGCCTTGCGGCCGCGCTCGCCGCCGATGCCACTTAGATACTCCTTGCCGACGAAGTCGGCCTTGGCAAAACTATTGAAGCGGGATTGCCCGCGCAGCCGCAGACCGGGTGGCGCATCCCGTTGCGCTGCGGTAGAATCGATTTTCCCCAGGCTTTTTCTTCCATCTCTGGAGCGGCTTTCATGACCATAAAAATCGCCATCAACGGCTACGGCCGGATCGGCCGCAACATCCTCCGCGCGTTGTACGAATCGGGCCGCACGCAAGAAATCCAGATCGTGGCGGTCAACGATCTCGGCAGCCCTGAGACGAACGCTCACTTGACGCGCTACGACACCGTACACGGCAAGTTCAAAGGCACCGTCAAAGTCGATGGCGACAGCATGGTCGTCAATGGCGACCGCATCAAAGTGCTCGCGCAGCGGGACCCCGCGCAGCTGCCGTGGAAAGATCTGGGCGTCGACGTCGTGCTCGAGTGCACCGGCTTTTTCACCAGCAAAGAAAAAGCGTCGGCGCACCTGAAAGGCGGTGCCAAGAAAGTCATCATCTCGGCACCAGGCGGCAAAGACGTCGATGCAACCATCGTCTACGGTGTCAACCACAACGTGCTGAAGAGCAGCCATACGGTGATCTCGAACGCATCGTGCACGACCAATTGCCTGGCGCCGCTGGTCAAGCCGCTGAATGACAAGATCGGCGTAGTGGCCGGTCTGATGACGACGATTCATGCCTACACCAACGATCAGGTGTTGACCGATGTGTATCACGAAGATCTACGCCGAGCGCGCTCGGCGACGATGTCGCAGATTCCCACCAAGACCGGCGCCGCCGCAGCCGTTGGTCTAGTATTGCCGGAGCTCGCCGGCAAGCTCGATGGCTATGCGATCCGGGTACCGACGATCAACGTGTCGCTGGTGGATCTGAGCTTCATCGCCAAGCGTCCGACGACGGTTGAAGAAGTGAACGGCGTGCTGAAAGCGGCGTCGGAAGGCGAGCTCAAAGGGATTCTCGCCTACAACACCGAGCCGACCGTATCGATCGACTTCAACCACGATCCGCATTCGAGCACGTTCGATTCGACCTTGACCAAGGTGGCTGAGGGTACGTTGGTAAAAGTATCGGCTTGGTATGACAATGAATGGGGCTTCAGCAATCGCATGCTCGACACGACCGTGGCATTGATGAATGCCAAGTAATTAGATTACTGCGAGCTCCAGCAGGGCTCTGCTAATAGATCACTAGCCGCTTGCCTTTACACGGACGCCAAATGCCGATCTTGAAGATGACTGAGCTCGACCTCAAGGACAAGCGGGTGCTGATCCGTGAGGACCTCAACGTTCCCATGCAGGATGGTGCGATCAGCGACGACACGCGCATTCGTGCGTCGTTGCCGGGGATTCGCGATGCATTGGCGAAAGGCGCGCGTGTGATGCTGGTCTCGCATCTCGGGCGCCCGAGCGAAGGACACTTCGACGAAAAGGAATCGCTCGCGCCGGTCGCGCGCCGTTTGTCCGAGTTGCTCGGCGTCGAGGTACCGCTGCGCCGAAACTGGGTCGATGGCGTCGCGACCGAAGCCGGCAAGGCGGTGCTGCTGGAAAATTGCCGCTTCAACGTCGGCGAGAAAAAAGACGACATAACCCTCGCTAAGAAAATGGCCGCGCTGTGCGATGTCTACGTCAACGATGCATTCGCGACCGCGCACCGGGCGGAAGCAACCACGCATGGGATAGCGAAGTACGCACCCATCGCCTGTGCCGGGCCGTTGCTGGCAGCCGAGCTCGAAGCGCTCGGCAAAGCGCTCAACGAACCCGCACGTCCGCTGCTCGCGATCGTCGGCGGATCGAAGGTGTCGACCAAGCTCACCATCCTCGCCGCGCTGGCCTACAAAGTCGATCAGCTCATCGTCGGCGGCGGCATCGCAAACACGTTCATGCTCGCCGCCGGCATGAAGATCGGCAAATCGCTATGCGAGCCCGATCTCGTGGGCGAAGCAAAAAACGTGATGGCAATCGTGAAGAAAAAGGGCGGCACGGTACCGCTGCCGATCGACGTGGTGTGCGCGAAAGAGTTCTCGCCGAGCGCGGCGGCGACCACGAAAGATGTCGATCAAATTGCCGACGACGACATGATCCTTGATATCGGCCCGAAGACGGCGCGCGCGTTTGCCGATGTGCTGACCAGCGCGCGCACGATCGTGTGGAACGGGCCGGTCGGCGTGTTCGAGCACGAACAATTCGCCGGCGGCACACGTGCGATCGCCGAAGCGATCGTCGCATCTTCGGCGTTCTCGCTCGCCGGCGGCGGCGAGACCGTTGCCGCGTTGGCGAAGTACGGCATCACCGAAAAGATCGGCTACGTGTCCACTGCGGGCGGTGCGTTTCTGGAATTTCTCGAAGGCAAGAAGCTGCCCGCCGTAGCAGTGCTCGAGCAGCGCG
>JBDTMS010000309.1:0-5566 GCA_039934195.1 Betaproteobacteria bacterium | reverse complement strand
CTAAATCCCCTGACTAAATCCCCTGACTAAATCTTGGTTCCGCCACCGGGCATCGTGATCACCATTTCCGGGCTCGGCGAAATCACGGTGTACAAAATCAGGCTCAGCACCGAGATAAAGATCGCGGCAAAAAACGCGGTCCAGAAGCCTCTCACGTGAAAGTCTTTCACAACCGCGGACACGAGCATCACCATCAGCGCGTTGATGACCAGCAGAAAGAATCCGAATGTGATGAACGTCAATGGCAGCGTCAGTACGACCAGCACCGGGCGCAAGATCGCGTTGGCGAGACCGAGCAACAGCGCGGCAATCCAGAGCGCACTGGTTTTCGTGTAGGTGATACCTTTGAACACGTGGCTTGCGACCCACAGCACGAAAGCCATGACGGCCCAGTGAATCAAGAATGCAGATAGTCCGGTTGGCATGAGAACGATGGTCTGGTTGAGATTCAGTTAGTTGCCGCGCTGCATGCAATGCATGCAGATGCACATCAGCGCTTCTTCAGAATGGGCGTGAGATTGACGATGCCAGAATCGACGTGGCCGCTCGGCCACGCGCCCATTGCCGATTGCACGTGGGTGAGCTGATCGTCGAAGTAGAAGTCGGGTTCGAAAGCGCCCAGGAACGGGCCCTTCTCGAGGCCGCCGAGAAACATCGCTTCATCGACTTCGATGTCCCAGCTCATCAAGGTGCGAATCGCGCGGTCATGCGCAGGCGCGCTGCGCGCGGTCACCAGCGCGGTGCGGATGTGCATTGCCGAGCCCGGCAGCGAGCTTTTCTGCAGCAGATGCAGCGCGCGCAGAAACGGGTGCAGCGGCCCGGGCGGCAACGGTTCTCCGGCGCGCGTGCGCTCGTGCTCTTCGAACGCCGGCAAGCCTTTTTCTTGATAAACCCGCTCGGCCTGATCGCTGAACAATACAGCGTCGCCATCGAACGCAATTCGCAATTCGTCGGGATGCGATTCGCGCGCATCGGGCGGCTTCGAGTACACGCGCGCCGCCGGGAAGCCGGCTTCCAGCGCGAGGCGCACATCTTCCGGATTGGCGGACAAGAACAGATCGGCCTTCAGCGGCAGGAGATAACCGTATGGCGTGCGACCGCGCAGAAACACGCCGCGCGTGATCGGCAGCTTGTGATATTCGGCGGACTTGAACACACGCAACCCGGTGACCGGGTCATTGCGCGAAAGAATGACGACTTCGACCTTGCGCTCGGTCGGTGTGTTGAAGGCGAGCAGCTTCTTCACCAGCGTAAACGCCGCACCCTGGCCGGCGGGCCGGTCCAGACGAGAGAATTGCAGGCGTTGATAGCTGCGCGGGTCGTCTTCGTCGAACTGCGCGTTTTCTTCTTCGAAATCGAACAGCGCCCGGGAAGAGAGGGCTACGACCAGTTGATCATCGAGATTGGTTGGCATGCGTCAGGCGCTCACGCCGATGCGGCTTGCACGTAATGCGATGTGCAACCTTACCACGCCCCAGCCAGCCCATGCCGGCAGTATTGAACAACCAAAACCAGGCGCCCGATCGTGGGCTACCAGGTCGGCGCGTCCGCGGTCGCGTCGCGCACAATCAGATCGACGTCTTCATCGAGCACGAAGCGCTGTTGCTGTAATGCGCGCGCGGCTCGCTCGATCTTCGCGAGATAGTCGTTGCGATCGCGATAAAGCGCCTGCAGCGCGGGGCGCGGATCGCTAGCGTCGCGCGCCTCCTGAGCGGTACGGCGAAGCGCGATCGTCGAACCGAGCAAATCGCATAGATCGTTGCCTGCGAATTCCGGCGTGCGCGTGTTCCAGCCGGTCAAGGTTGCGACCGGCACTTCGACCAGCGGGTGGCGCACACCCGGCGCGTCGTTGCCGATGCGATCGGCTTGCGGCACCATAACTTTGTGCACACTGAGCGTTTCGGGAAACAAATTGTCGATGACGCCGGCGTTGTTGCTCACCCGCGGACCGAAATCGCGCTCGCCCGACGCGTTGTACAAACCTTCGTAGGTGACGCCGGGAATCGCGGGAAACGCGAGCTTATCGGGGGTGACCAACGTGCCGTCTGCAATGCGCGGCACGCGGCTGTCAGGCGGCGGCGTGCCTTGCTTCACCCAGGCTTCCAGGTCCACGAGCAGCGCCCGCAGGAGGGGGCCGGTGTGAGTGCTGTTGGTTAGTTGCTCGCACTGACGGTTCGCCATGCCGTGATTCGGCTTGTCGCCTCTGTACCAGCCGTGTTGGGTGCTCGACAGGAGATAGCGCCGCACGTTGGCGGGCTCCGCGATGTCGGTCTTCCCATCGGCATCGGTGCCCAGCAGCGAAGCGCGAAACTGCCAGTACTCGTTGCCGGTATCGGTATGGATGATTTTTGGATCCGTGCTCGGGCGTTTCAAAATGCCATCCTGGCGCCCGCTGACAGGATCGCGCGCGACCGCATAGCGCACTGGAAAATTGACATCGGGCACGTAGCGCTCGCGATGTTGTTGGGTAAATGGATTCGGCTGTGCAAAACGGTAGTTGAGAAACAGTCGCTGCGCGCCGGCAACATGAATGTGCATGCCATCGCACACCCGCTTGTCTCGCTCGTCGGCGTTGAAACCGAAGTACAGATAGTCGCGGTAGTACATCCCGCTGGATGAAATCCCCTGGCATAGCGCGGTGTCGATGCGACCGATCGGATTCGGCGTGCCGGCGTCGTCTTTGGCTGCAGTGCGCAGAAATGCAACGAAGTCGCGCGAGGTTAGATAGCCGAGTCCCATCACCGCCGAGGCGGTTGCGCGATAGATGAGATGGTAGTTGGACGCGTTGTTGAACGCGTGCTTGACGCAGATGTCGGTCGTGCTCGGCGTACCGGGCCAGCCGCCGGGGCACGCCGCGAACGCCCATTCATCGTCCGCAACACGCTCGCCGAGCGGGATGGAAGGCGCGCTCGGACGCGGGGAATCGCTCGGCGTAACCCAGAGCTCTGCCTGCGCCGCGCTCTTGTTTGTACTGACCGTCGGGAAACTATTGAAGCCGGTGCCACCGCTCAGCGGCAGGGTATTCAACCGCGCGCCGTTGAAATTGCGATCGCCGAACTCAGTGAGAATGCGCTCGCTGATCGGCTGGCCGTTCTCTTGCGCAATCGGAAATTTCACCGTCATCCGACCCTCGCCGGGCGCGATGTCGGCGCCCCAGCCGACCCAGGCCAGAATGTAGCCGCGCTTGAGCAGAAAGCCGTTGCCGAAATCATGCGGTGCGAGCGGTGCATTCATGTTCGCGTCGGACGCCGCATCCTGCATGCGCTGAAAAGTGATCTTACGGCCGCGGTTGTTCACCTCGAAGAACAACGTGCGGCTGCCCTTGGCGAGATCGACCGGCTTCAAGATCATCATGTCGGCGGAGAATTCGACCAGCCCGCGTGCGTTGCGCGGCGCCTTATCGAGATCGAAGACGACGGCGTTATGCTTGTCCGCTGGATCGACTTCGAAGAACGCGGTGCCGGTCAGGCGCTCGTACGCTCCGGCGGCGCCGAAGCTCTCGCCGTTTGCCACGACTTCGCGGTGCTCGATGGTCAGGCGAGTCAGCCGCGCGTGCGCCGGGATACTCAGATTGAGCGCGAACGCGAACAGCAGCCCACCCAGTACGCTTCTCAGCGCGCGCGCCTCCTGAATTTTGTCGTGGGGTTTCGTGACGCAAACGTTCGCGGCCGGCCCCGTCGTGGCAGCGTAGAATAGCTGCAATCCTTCTCTCTCGCCCGAAGCGAACCCGACATGGGACTGCTCACCGAACTCAACGCCGCCGCGCTAAAGCACGAACCGAAGCTCAAGACGGTGCATGTGACCTGTCCGCACGATTGTCCGGACGCGTGCTCGATGCGTGTCACGGTCAACACGAGCACCGGCAAAGCAGTGAAGGTCGAAGGCGATCCTACGCATCCGATCACGCGCGGTTATCTCTGCAATAAGGTCAACAACTACCTCGACTACATCTATAACCCGAACCGCGTGTTGTATCCGCGCAAGCGCGTCGGACCGAAGGGACCGAACGCGAAATTCGAGCGCATCACCTGGGCGGTGGCACTGCAGGAAATCGCGCAGCGATTGCATGCGGTCATCGACCAGTACGGTCCCGAAGCGGTACAGCCGTTTTCGTACTCGGGGACGCTCGGTGTGCTGGGGTTCTCGGGAATGGGCGAGAGATTCTTCAATCAGATGGGTGCTGCGCGTTTGCTGCGCACTATCTGCACCGCCGCCGGCGCCGCAGCCCTCACGCATACCACCGGCCGCGCAGGCGAGGCGAACATCGAAGATCTGCCGGAGATGGACTTGGTGTTGCTGTGGGGCACGAACCTGGTCAGCACCGGTGTGCATGCGATGCCGTTCATCAACGAAGCGCGCCGGCGCGGCGCCACAATCGTCGCCATCGATCCGCGCATGACACGCACGACCGCGTTCGCCGATTGGCACGTGCAGCCGCGGCCGGGCACCGATGCGGCGCTCGCGCTCGGCATGATGAAAGTGATCGTCGATCGCGGGCTGCACGATGAAGCATTTCTGCGCACGCATACGGTCGGCTGGGAAAAGCTGCTGGCCGACAAGTTGCCGGAATATACGCTCGAGCGCGTAGAGCAGATCACCGGCGTTGCGGCGGCCGAGGTGGAGAAGCTGGCGCTGATGTACGGCGGAACGAAGAAATCGTTCATCCGGGCGAATTGGGGCATCCAGCGGCACGACAACGGCGGCTCGATGGTACGGGCAATTACCGTTCTTCCGGCAATCACCGGCGCGATGGTCGCCGGCGCGGGCATCTGCGTCAGTACCGGTGCCGAAACGCGCGGCGTCGATCTCGCCAAACTGCAGCGGCCCGATCTGCTCGCCGGGCGGACACCGCGCACCATCAACATGATCCAGCTCGGCCGCGCGCTCAACGACACGGCGCTGGCGCCGCCGATCAAAGCATTTTTCTGCTGGAACAGCGATCCGGCGAATTGCGTTCCCGACACGCACAGCGCGCGCAAAGGGCTCATGCGCGACGATCTTTTCGTGGTCGTACACGACACCTTTTTCTCCGACACATGCAGTTACGCCGACATCGTTCTGCCGGCGGACACGCAACTCGAGCATGCCGATCTGCACGGCGCTTACGGCAACTACTACGTCGGCTACAGTGAGCAGGCGATCGAGAAAGTCGGCGAGAGCCTGGACAACGGCGAGATGTTTCGGCGTCTGGCGAAAGCGATGGGCTACGACGATCCGTGTTTTTCGGAATCGGACGAGCACATGATCGCCGAGGCGCTCGATCCTGCGTTCAATCCGATCTTCGAGGGCGTGACCCTGGAGAAACTCAAGCTGCAAGGCTGGGCGCGTACCGCGGTCGATTCGCCGCGGCGGCCCGGCATCAATAGCGGCAAATGGCCGACGCCGAGCGGCAAGATCGAGATCTATTCCGAAGCGCTCGCCAAGTTGGGATTGGATCCGCTGCCGACGCACCTGATCGAGCGCGAAGGCTTCGAGCAAACCGAGGCACGCAAACGCGTCCCGCTGCAGGTGCTGAGCGCGGCGACGCATTACTTCATCGGCGCCACGTTCCAGCACGTCGATCGGC
>JBDTMS010000308.1:0-5572 GCA_039934195.1 Betaproteobacteria bacterium | reverse complement strand
TCCTGGTGTAGGCGGGCTACACGGCGTCCTCGCCCTCTTGCCCTCGGCCCAAATCACCCCAGTCGCGCTCGCAAGACTTGTTCAGAGCTTCCCTAGGTGAGCGCCCGCCAAGTGGCAACTGCGCCTGAATCTAAAACGGCACTGGCTAGCGGAGCGGGCTGCCGACCTTCGCCTGCATTTCAGAGGCCCCCGGCGTTCGCTTTCAGAAACTCGTCGTAATCGCGCAGATATTCGTCCTCATCGTAGTACTCGGATACCAATGCCAGCGCAACCGACCCGGAGGAGAAGTTCTCCAATTCGCGCCACACCATAGGCGGGATGTACAGTCCGTAGTACGAGCGGTTCAAGTGAAATCGCTGACGGCCGCGCCCCGCA
This sequence comes from Betaproteobacteria bacterium, assembly GCA_039934195.1. Classification (GTDB taxonomy): domain Bacteria; phylum Pseudomonadota; class Gammaproteobacteria; order Burkholderiales; family SHXO01; genus SHXO01. The sequence continues at coordinate 5,197 of JBDTMS010000308.1, read as the reverse complement.
TCGAGTACCACGTCGAAGCTGCCCGACATCGCAATCAAGAACTGATGCAATTCCCGATGGGCATGCCCGCCGCGCTCGGAGCCGCCCGGCACGTCGTATAAGTAGTACACCCGTTTGAACTGGAACGGGAGATGACGCCCGGATTCGATGAACGTCAGATTACCGCGCGTATCCAGGATTTTCGGCAGATCGATGAGGCGGCACTGGTCGATGCCCATCTCTGTCACCTATGAAGAAGAGGACGGAATACGAAACGACACGGCGACTAAGTTCTCACGGCGCTGTCTTCACAAGCTGCAATTTCAGTGCAGCTTGCTGTTACTCGATTACGAAATAACATCGGTCCGGAAGAAACTTGGATTTGAACAAACGGTGTGTCCTCAATCCCAGCGTTTCGACCACAGCTAAAGTTTCTCCCGGATAGTCTTTGTGGCCGAATTCATCGAACGCAATGACGCTGCCCTTGACCAGCCGCGGCATGATCGCTTGCAGGCAAATTCGGGTCGGCTCATACAGGGCCATATCGAAGAAGGCCAGCGCGACGATGCTTTCCGGGTGCTCCTTGAAATACCCGGGCACAGTCACGCTAGCGTCGCCTTTGACCAGCGCATGCTTTCTGATGTGCGCCATGACGTTTTCCTGCTCGTGGTATTCGATTAGCTCGCCGAGGTAGCGCTCATAACCTTCCCCCACCCCGTAGACACCTTCGGCGATCGTCTCCGATCTTTTGTCGCGCTCGCCCACGCTCGGATAGCCGGTGAATGTATCGAAGCCGATGACACGCCGCGTGTGATTGTATGGTTCGTGCACGGCACGCAGATTCTCGAATAAGGTGAGACTCTGTCCCCACCAGACGCCGAACTCGCAGATGATGCCGGGTATCGGGACGATTTTTTCATACAGCTCATTGAGGAAAAGGATCTTCGCCAACGCGCCGCTTCTGATGTAGAGACCGAGATTGACCAGCAGCTCGTCATCGGGCATCGGACGCTGCGCGAACAATCGATATAAATTTTGCCGAATATCAGCCGTAGATTTGGACGTCGTGTTCTGTGATACGGGACCGCTTTTTCTGGCAGTCATGTCTATCCCGGTAAGTTGGCTGTTACAAAGAGTGCCACAGCATTTGAACAAATGGTTGCCGCGCCGTTAAGCAACCGATGGAGCGCCATGCCGAAATTGATTGAATCCGACGCACGCTGGGCATCAGGCCGACTGCTCGCCCACCGGCCGCTTGCGAGCGTCTTCGACAGCCTGATGGCCCGCAACATCGTCGTTTTGCATCATGTGTTCTCTCCCGAGCAACTTGCTGCGCTGAGAGAACAGGTTCACGCGTGGGGCCAGGAGGTGGAAAAAAAGCCGCCGCAGGTCTACATCGACGAGAACTTTCACGCGATCGAAAGCGGCATTTCGCCACGCCAGAAAACCCCGCATTGCTACCATGCCTATAACTTCAATGAACTTGCGCAGCTGCAAAGTCCGCTGTCGCAGACGCTGCTCGCGGTATTCCAACCGCTGCGCGCGTTTCAGAACGAGCTCACCGGCAATGCCGCGACGTTCGAGCGCGACCCAAGCGGCGCCAAGCTGCATCCGCAAGTCATTCAATATCCTTCGGGTGGCGGATTGTTCGGGCGTCATTCCCATCCGCTCGAGCCGCAAAGAGTCGGCCTCATCCTCGGCATATCGGAGCGCGGCCGAGATTTCGAAGTCGGAGCCACGCACTTCGAGATCGAAGGTGAGGATGTCGGTACCGATAACGTCCACGACATCGGCGATCTGATTCTTTTTCGTTTCGATATTCCGCATTGGATCACCCCGGTCGACCCGCACGTCGAACTGGACTACAACTCGTCGAAAGGTCGATGGACCTTGGTGCTACCTTATTATTGATATCGAGGCTGCAGCGCGGCGTCATCGTTGCGCAAGCTCGATCTCATAGAAATCGTGCACCACCCCGGCGCCTCCGAACCCCGCCTTGAAGGCGTACAGCCCCTCATTCAATTCGGTACCGTCTTGCTTGGTGCTGACCCCGAAGTCGAAATAGCGCCGACCCGCCGCGGCAGCACGCGCGATAACGGCTTCGAAGACCGCGTCCAGCGCACTTAAATCGCGCCCTGTTTCAGTGGATGCCGTGTATTGCGAATGCGACACCCGGTCTGTCTCGAACAGTAGTACACCGGCGACTACGTTTGTACCCTGCTTGGCGACGACGAGCTCGATCTGATCCGGAAATTGCGCTTGCAGAAGAGCGATTTCCTCGAACGTATGCACCGGATTCACATCATGCCGCGATGCGAGATTTTCGCGCAGCACATTCCAGAATTCACGCCCCGCCGCGAAACCGTACTCGATCTCGAGGCCGCCCGCATTTCGCGCTTTCTTCAATCCACGCCGCCGCCTTTCCGATACTTCTCCCCGCGCCTGGAGATCGATCGCACAGGACAGATCTCGCCGGTATAGGCGCGCGTGCAAACGAAACAAAGCGTAGAGATCGTCCTGAGCCGGCATCCGGTGGTAGATCGACGGTACGACCTTATAGCGGAGTAGCCGTTTGCCCTGCCCTGCATAGAAAGCGCAAATGGCTTCGCCCGCTCGAACATTGTCCTCGCCGATCAGTTCTCCTGAGTGGACCAGCCCACCGTAGGTAATGCCAGGATGGCTGACCACGATTGCCGGATCCGCGCTATCCAACGCCGCTGGAAACACGCCGCACCAGATGCCGCGCTCATCGTGCAGTACCACCGAACAATCTGGAAACCGCTGCCCGTGGTAGGACAAAAAGCGCCGGCTATGCAGGAAGTTTCCCGCGGACGAACGCGCGACGAATCCATCCCAGGCCTGGTGATCGTCATCGCGCAATGTACGCACCCGGATGTCCATCTTGTTACTCGCGCTCGAGCACCGCGGCGCCGAATCCGTCCTTGCCGAATTCATTGCCGTTGTACAGCGCGTAGGTGTTGCCACGGAGCGAAGTGACCGCAGCGTACATGACGGCCTCCGAATCCCAGCCGGTCTCGGACACATCGATGCCCAGAATCGTATCGCGACGATTCCAATCGAGGCCATTCGCCGATTCTGCATAGCCCAGCCGGTATGCGCCGAGTGAGCGCCGCCGGACCGAATAAAACATGCGGTACCCCTCCGGGTCGTGGATTACCCACGGACGGCCGAATCCATGTTCGTCTGGATCATTCACCCGCATGCAGACGCGGCCGGCTGCCGGCCAGCGAACGCCATCGTCCGACTCCGCATAACGCAGGTCGTACACCGGAACGGTTTTGTCGCCGACCGTGGTCCATTCACTGCCCGCGATGTACCACATGCGAAAGCGGCCGTTCTCGAACAAAACGTGAGGCGCACATCTGAAATACAGTTCATCGTCGCTACGCTCGAGAACCGGTGTGCGCGACACGCGTTTGAACGTCTCCCCGGCGTCTTCGCTGATCGCCAGTCCGGTTAGCAGCCGATAGCGGATCTTGGTCCCCAGCTCGAAACCGACGTAGTACATGTAGAGCAGTTCCGGCTCGACCTTTACCACCGACACTGCCACTACGCCATTGTCGTCGAAGCTGCCCGAGGTGCCGGGTTCCAGCAGCGGTTGCTGCGAAACGCGCATCACGCGCGTGATATCGCTCGCCTGCAGATCGACATAGCCGGGCCGCAAGATTTGGCTGGTATCACAGCAATTCATGTACACGCGGAGGACTTCGTCATTGAGCAACACCGGGGTGGGTACCATTGCGTGTGAGACTGCCCAGGGAATGGTGCCATCGGGTTGGTACAGCAGTCCGAGCTTGCGCCACTTCACGAAGGTGTCTTCACTTTGAAGAACCTCGGAGCAGATACGCGCGCCGGCTCGGGCTGAGTGGCGCCGTAAAGGGCTCCATCCGCGGTGTCCTTGAGAATCGTGACACCGGGGCCGATCCAATTGTCGCAACCAACGTGGACGTTATTGCTGATGGCGCTGTTGACGCCCAGGAAACTGTTGGCGCCGATATGAGCGAAGCCCGAAACCACGGCATGCGACGAGATAAAGCAATTATCGTCGATCACGCTGTGATGGCCGATGTGGTTGCCGCTCCACAGCACTACGTTGCTGCCGATCTTAACGAACGGTTGCAGCGTATTGTCCTCGAACACGAAGCAATGCTCGCCAAGAGCCGCATTGCGCCAGACGAAGGCACGGCTGCTGATATAGCTGGCGAGCCGATATCCCTTTGCCTTGGCGCCGGCAACGAGCCGAGTACGCAAACGATTGAGCTCGCCGTAGGTCACCGCCACGAAGACGTCGTGCGTATCCACGCCGTAGTGCTGGTCGAGCGTCTCGAACTCTACGACCGGCAGACCGGCTAAAGTCGATTTGCGCAGGTATGCACGCTCGACGCTGAAGGCTGCGAGCTCATACGAAGAATCACAGGAGAAATATTCAGCGGCGATTTCGGCGTACGCGCTATCTCCTACGATCACCAATTTGCGATCGGGTCGCGCGGTCGTGATCATGGCCGATAGATCACGATGTCTTCCCGACGATTAGCCATTGAGAGATCCGTAGCCTGCGGCATAACGAACGCGTGATAACCCTGAGCGCGCGCGCGCGATAGCAACGCGATGACAACGCTGTCGTCGATCTGGCCGGGTTCCAGGCGATTGAAGTGAACCTCTGGTACCTCATCGCTATCGGTAAAGGCTTGATGACAGCGGATGCCGGCGTCCGATGCGAAGAAGCGCTTGCGCATCGAATTGTTTGGAATATCACCCAGCAATAGAGCACCTCCCGGCGCGAGCAACGCCAGCGAGCGATCCAGAAATGCCCACAGATTGCCTTCCGCGAAGGGATACTGGATTACGCTGTAGGCGAGAATCGCGTCGAGCGTGCCCAGATGTTGTTCGAGCCCGGCCGCGCCCTCCGGATAACGGCCCGCTACTTTGTCCGTATGCGCTGATTCGGGCAGCTGCGCCAGCATCTCGGGCGAATCCACCAGCAGCAACCGGTGACTTTGTCTGGCGCACAGTTCTATCAGCATTAACGGCAATCGGCTGCAACCGGGACCAATTTCAAGCACCGTTCGCTCGCGCGCCGCCAGCAGCGGCAGCTTGCCGCAGATATCCCGGAAGATAGCTTCCTCACGACCTTCGCGATAGGCGTTCGGAAATCCGACCTTCTCGTGGCGAGTCAGGCCGGGCTCGACAGCAAGAC
>JBDTMS010000307.1:0-5584 GCA_039934195.1 Betaproteobacteria bacterium | reverse complement strand
AATGAAGCTCGAGACCGTGAGCCGCGTCTTCTCCAAATTTCAGAAAGCGCAGATCATCAAGATCGAAGGCAAGCATGTGCGCATCGTGAGCATAGAAGGACTTGGCGCAATGATCGGCCACTGATGGTACGGCTGAACGCTCCCGCGCAGGTCGCCCTTGCTGCAGCCTTTACGCCTCGCGTCGTGTCTGGTCGTTGCAAACCAGACAACGTCGTTGAACGCATCGCCCGGCTTGACGTAGATCAATCCCGTTGCGCGCCTACGCGGGACAATCTAACTGCGCTCCTGAAATGAGCGCTGTCTACTGTGCCACGCGGCGATTGATGACCCTGGTCGATGATGCGAGGAGCACCGATGGCACTGAGACAGGCCGAATACAGTGGCATGTGCATCACGGCGGCGGCATTCGAGCTCGTTAACACGGAGCACTTCATTGCACTGGTGAGTGTTGCCCGGGCCTCGAAGGACTGCAGTGATCGCAACGCCAAGCTGTTCGAGCTACCACCGGAAGACGCGCGTTTCGATACCGCGGAAGAAGCACTGGACGCGGCCGTTGCTTTCGGCATTGCCATAATCGACGGCGATATCGCGGGCGAGAGCGTGGATGATCTTTGAAGTCCGGTACGTCTACATCTTTCGATTTCGACCGCTGCGAGGATTCAATGATAACTAACGTCTCACCGACTGAACGGGCGATCCGCATCACGCTTGGCGTAGCACTCCTGAGCTGCGTTTTTGTCTTCTCGAGCCAGTTGCGTTGGTTCGGTTTATTCGGCTTGGTTCCGCTGGTCACCGGGCTGATCGGCTGGTGTCCGCTTTACCTCTTGCTCAGCCGAATGACGTTAGACTAGGGTGCGTCGCGGTTCACGCCCGCGGTGTCCCGCTCCCGGATCTCGCCGAGGCCACGTCCTGTCGGTGCCGCAATCAATTTGCACGCGGCGCTGCAGCTGTCAGCCACTGCACAAGATCCGCGGGCAACAGGGGTTTGCTGAATAAACTGGCCTTTTTCGCAGTCGAGCTGACGCAGCACCGAAGCCTGCGTTTCGGTCTCGATCCCCTCCGCTACGGTGCTCATGCCCAGGCTGCCTGCCACACGAATGGTGGCTTCGATCAGCACACGATGGTGATTACTCGGGCCGGCCTGGCAGACGAACGAGCGGTCGATCTTGACGATGTCGATGGGCAGCTGGTGCAGGCTCGCGAGCGAGCCGGAAAATCCTCGCGCTGCAAAGCGCTGCGATAGATTGAGAAATGCCGCGACGCCTCTTCGGCCAGACATGGTCCCGAGCAGCAGCATCATGCGTTGCTCGCACGATCTCGTGGGACAGCATGCGGTGCAGATGACGGCGCATCGGGCGCTCGTCGTTACTCATGGCTTCCAGCCGCTCATATGGAACAACGCAAATGTCGCTGTCGGCGAGTGCGATCGCGTCGCAACCGTAGAGCGCTTGACCTGGATCAACCAAGCGGCAATTCGCGACCCCACGCCCGAGGCTTGCGCTGCTGACATCCAGCGCGGATCCTGCCAAGGTCATTGGTTGATCGAGGTCAAGCGCGCTCGCCCACTGTAGGCGCAAACTGTGGGATGACGAACACGGTGCCTCATCGCGCCCAAACCTCGAATGGAACAATCCCAACTCTAGTCATGATGGCGCCCGGGCCGCTAGGTGCCCTGGTCGGCCACAATAGGAGAAATGCATGAAAAACGTTCTGCTTGCTGCCGCACTAGCCGTCTGCTTCAGCACCGCCAATGCCAACGTCGTGCGTTATGAGCTAAACAACGTGGCCCTCGATGATGGCGGTGCCGTATCCGGCTTCTGGGAGTTCGACGCCGACGCGGGATTTTGGTATCCCCACATCCAAAAACACAGCGGAAAAATCTACGGTTACGATCTCAAAGTGACCGGTGGTTTATACGCCGATTTCGAATATACCCCGGCAACTTCGACGATACAGGATACGGCTGACTCAGCAACATTTGCGAATCCCGATCTCAGTCGCTACTTGGACCTCACTTTCAGCCATTGTACCGTGTGCGCACTAGGGCAAGTGCTGCCAAATGTGCCGGTCGGCACCCAAGTCGGGTTCGATTGGAACGATTGGGCTTCCGGTCGTAACTCAAAGGAAGTCATCACCCAGAGCAACCGGCAATTCGTGCGCGCTTTCGTACGCGACTCTTACATGACCGCAACAGCAGTTTATCCAAGCCGAGAACCGATCATAGTGCCCGAACCGAGCGCGTGGGCGATGCTGACGTTGGGAATGCTTGGAATAACCGCGGGGATTGTTTGGAGATCAGCTAGAAAGCGAATGGTGACAGAAAGCGACCAAGTGTCGGGTGGGCGTCATCTACTTTTTCGTAGAACGGCAAAGTCGACTCGTGAATAAAAGCGACCAAACTCAGTAAACCCATGCAGTGAAGGGGCGCCTGTCCTTCTAACAGCCTATCTTTCTAACAAGCTACCGCATTGAAGACCTGAAATTCCTTACCGGCATTCGACGTTACCGACAAGGCGCACGATGCCGAGCTTAATTTATTGCAAAACCCGCGCACCACTGTATCCGGCAGACCGGCAAAGTCAGCGTACCTGTTATCGAGATCGGTAATGCGTGGGGGATCCGCTACGGTCGGATACCTGACGCAGCTGCCGGAGTCGGGTTGTAGTGGCTTTTGCCGCGATGACCGACGTCGGTTCCCTAGCTGGCGACACTATGATCGCGCGCATCGCAGCGACCAGCGCATATGCTGAAGATTCCACACCGAGGCAAATGCGGCGATAACGCCGACACCCATGGAGATAGCAACAGCGCCGTCGCAGGTTGCACGCAGACATCAAAGCATTGCGCCAGCAGCTGACGCAGTTACGCCTGGCACTGCAGACCGACCGCTCCCGAATAAGCGGCAGGGTCAGCGGCCAATTTCAGTCCCATGTGAGACGGTCGAGCAATAGATAGAGCGGGCACCCAGCCGCTTAGTCCGGTAGCGAGCGGCGTCAAGCCTAACCACCCGAACCAGCGCAACTGGCTTGAAAACAATACAACGCAACTGAGTAACACCGCGCCCAGTGCAATGCGGAGCGACTCGCTCGCTCGATGAGACTTTGCCAACCATGTTTTCTCCTAGCTCTTCAAAGTTACGCGCCGAGCACTTAAAGTAAGTCTACGGATGGCCGGCGATATCGCAATCGTCGAGCGCAGTGCCAAAGGCGATCGCCGCTTCTAGCCTCGTCCACCGTATCAAAGCGAGCGTCCGCGACCGGAACTCGAATAGCTTGCCGTCAAGGTCCAGGAATTCGGTCGATGGCTGCGGAGCGCCATGAATCCCCAGGGCGCCGGGAAACTCGAATGCTTGTGGCGGTAACAGCCCTGCCGCCGTATCGGACTTCCTTCAATGCCATCGCCGCTCCGCAAACTCGAAGTCAAGATGAGCGATCGCCACGTGGCACGGTGGATGAGCGCCTAACGCAATGACCACATGTCATTGTATGATCAACGCGAAGATACTCGGTTGACCTGCATCAACGCAGAGGAGGTCTTTTCGACGATGGCTTGTTCGCAGCGGCGCCGCGGAAACAATTCCGACTTGGCATTCAAGTGCGTCGACCAGGTGGACAATTATCCGGCCCTCATTGCGCGTAGCGCTTCAATATTCACATGCGTACGTGCTGCCTTCTATCCACAATTTCCGCTCTTTGAAATTTGGATGAGGTCCGGCTCATTGTTTCGAGTTTCATGCCAAGCAGGCTGCCAATTTCTTCGCGAGTCAGGCGCAAACCAAACTAAGAAGCAGAATAAACCTCTGCCATGTAGCGATGCGACAGATGCAGCAGAGCTGCGCATCGCTAAGTTTGTCGTACACGCCGATTCGTTCGGAATTCGCGTACAGCACATACTTTGTATTGCTAGCCATGATCGCTCCTGTTCAGATCACTTCCCCGAGCTGGCGCTCGGTACAATGAACGTCGTTATTTGCGGCGGCTTCACTAGCCGCATACATGCGGGCTTGACGAACGAAACCTTTTCGTCGCGCTCGATCCAGATTGCATCGGAAACCACCGCCATCCGCTGTTGATAGCGGTGCGCGCTTCCTCCAACTTACCCTCAGCTCGTTTACGCTGCGTGATGTCGTAGAAGATCACGGTGAACAGTCGCTTGCCGTCGGCCATCCCCTATGAAATGGACGCTTCGAGCGGAAACTCCTGCCCGTCAGCGCGCATGCCGGGTGATGTCCGATTGCTCCGCCATGCGGCGAGTCGTCACACCGGTTTCAGCAAACCGCCTGATGTGAGCGAGGTGGCGCTCCCGGAACCGGCGCGGGATGAATTACTCCAGCGGCGTTCCTATCCTCATTAGGTGTCACCAGCGTAACAATTGCTTGCGCAAGATAGCAGGCAGCAGGGACGGGACATCCAACTTAACAGCGCTAGCCGCCGCCCGGCGACCTGCTAAATTCTAGGCGGCTGGTTCGCGTCCTCCGGCGCACGTATCAAAAGCACGGGAACAGGCGTCGATTGAACGACTGTCTGCGCATCGCTGCCCATGATCAGGCGTCGGAAGCCGCGACGCCCATGTGTACCCATAACGACAAGATCGGCGGGCCACGCCCGAGCCTGCTCGAGAATGATATCAGCGACAGGCGCGAAGCCGCTGTGCTCGAGTACCGTTTGCAGCGGAACGCCTTTTCTATCTGCCCGCTCTTTTGCATCTTGCAGCACCCGCCGTCCGTCTTCATCGACCGTCTTGAGAATTTCGTTGAGATCGATATACGTCGCCAGATACGAACTGATGGCGTATTCGTCAACCACAAACAGCGCCCGCACTTGGGCGTGCATTTGTTTAGCAAGCTCAATGGCCTCATCCAGTCCGCGCAGCGAGGTTGAACTGCCGTCAATCGGTGCAAGTATTGAACGAAACATTTTTCCACTCCTACGCGGTTCATCAATGCTACGTTGCGCCCGTGTGGAGGGCGGTGACGATACCGATTTGACCGAGCCGACCCAACTGCGTGGCGGCGCAAGCACTGATTGATGCAACGTATGTTGTCTCACCATGTCGGCAGCAACGGTCCGGCTACCGTGCACTAAGCATCCACAACGATCGTCTAGTCCAGCTTATTAGACGAATTCAATCTCGGCTCGCCGCCATCATTCCGCTAGCGCGGACTTGCAGGCACGGCTGAGGTCCGGCGCGGCGGCTCAAACGCTTAAGCGAGCGATTTCAACCTGAAGCGCTGTCGGTGCCATTGTTTGTGCCTGCGTCGTTCACGGCGCTATTTGGATCCTATTGTCGACACTTTCTACGCCGGGCGCCGACCAGGCAGCGTGCGCGGCTTCCCGCCTTTCCGACCACGAGTGCACCTTCCCCGTAAGCGTAACCGCCCGGCCGTCTGCCTGCACCGAAACGTTGTCGGCCTCGATCTCCGCATGTCGGCGAAATGCTTCCTGGATTTTTTCTTCGATTTCGGAAGGCGCTACCCCCGGCTTTATTGCGATTGCGTTGTACACGCCCTTAACGCCTTTCAGAAAACGGATCGTGTCTTCCGCGGCGGTGCGCTGATAGTTCCATTGAGCGTTTCCCTCCAGCC
>JBDTMS010000306.1:0-5590 GCA_039934195.1 Betaproteobacteria bacterium | reverse complement strand
ACGCGATTCGCGCAGCGCAGGCCGGTGCCCACCGAGCTGAACTGGCTGCCGGCTTTCGCAGCGCTATTGATACTCGCGTGGCGCTTCGCGCCGGATACTAGCAAAGGCGAGTGGAAGATGTCCCGCTGGGCACAGCCGGGCAGTGAATTGCTTCGCCGTGCCCTACGCCGCGTTCAATGGTCCCGCACGGGACCTCGGGTACGCACAGCAGCGAAGCGATCCGCGGATGAACAGAGCGGCTAACCAAGCCGAACATTATTGCGAACCTCGGCGATCGGGCGGCAATCGGTCGTAGAGCGCGATCGTGGTACCGCACGCTATGCCGGGCCGGGCTCGAGCTTTCGCAGCGGACCGAAGAACCCAACGATACGCGTGATGTTGCCACCCGATATTTCAGCGAGGTCGATGCCTTCGGGCAGCATGGATCCATCCGCTTGCACGACGCGCCACCCGAAGCGAACGAGACCGTGATGCTCGTCGAGCTGACTGGTGCGAGTGACCTTCGACCCTGGACGCCGCGTCAATACGGTATCGACATGCGCGAGCAATTGTTCGAGACCGATGGCCTGTACTGTGGGATCGGTATATGTCGCACCTTCGGCCCACACCGATTGCAGGAGCGTGCGCCGCCGAGCTGGGTCGCAAGCCGAATCCCAGACGGCGCAGTAGGTATCGATGACCTCGGCAATCGAGCGATCCTTAGCGGGTGTGCTCATCTTGTTCCGTCATAGTATTGACGCTCGCCCAGCGGGCTGTGGGTTGGGGACGCCCCGAATGAGCGTCTCTCACGCGATAAGTCATTGCCCTGTGAGGCGTGATCGCCGCCACTGCGTGCATTGTTTTCGAGTGGCGCTGAGCGATAGCTGCTCGCCGATTAGAACAATAACAACGATCAGCGAGTCATAGTTCGGAAATAAGCGCAGGCAGCGAGGCCGACTGCCACCAGCAGGGCGAGTGTCGGCTCGGGCACCGGCGTGGCCCGGAACGCCCAGCCGTAATTCAATGGCGACGAAACCTTGAACGTCAGCAGACTGGGGTTATCGATGGCGAAAGGATACGCTCGCGGCGAGATGAAGAAAGCGCGGTTCGCGTCGCTGTTGCCGACGCGCGGCGGCCCGCCTAGCAGCGCACCCAGTAATCCGATCTGTGCAGCCGTCGCGCCCGTCGCGCCGCTATGGTCGTCGTACGCGATGCCCGCCCAGAACTTGCCGTCGTCCGGGATGATTAAGCCGGAGACGGCAGAATTGAGCACCGTCGCGCCGCTAGCCAGCGCGGTGTCCGGCAGCGTAAAGGACGTTAGAAACGTTCCTGGCGCGTCTCCGATACCGTCCGCGGCCCAGAATGCAACGACGGGTCGCGCGACTAACGCGATGCCGTTGGGGTTGGATGCGATGAACGAGAACTGCGTGACGGTTGCACCGGCGAATCCGGTAGCGACGTGAATGTCGTCGAGATCCATATTGGCAATCGTGTTGCCGTTTTGCGTGACAGCGTTATTGAACAGCAGAACCGATGTCGCGTGCGCGGTGTTGTCGTAGGCGATCGCATCGGCGAAGGCGGGAAGGCTGCAGAACGAACAAGCGAGCAAAAGCGGGATGCTGACGAAGCTCCAGTTGCTCGGCATGAACATCTCCCGCGTTGCAAAGCGACGAGGCATACTCGATTTGAATTCCCGGTGTGCCGCATGTGAGGGACCGTGTAACTGCCTTCCGTAGGAACGTGCAGCAACTGGGCGGCGCACCGTTGCGCGCTACGGTTCGAGGTAGCGTAAGTTCCGCTGGCACATCAAGGTATCGGCTTTAGCCCGTGCCGCACCAATACGTCATTGACCACGGCCAATCCTTGACGGTCGACGAAGGCCATATCTTCAAACGTTTTTTTTTGCATGGTGGCCGTCCATGTGGCGGCTTTATATTTGATGTAAGCCGGATCAGCGATGATCTCAGCGACCCGGTTCAATTCCGGATCGGACAGCCCGTCTAGGGATTTTCGCGGCGACGCGCCGAGCGGATTTGCTGTATTCGCTAAAAGCTTAGCCAATGCTTGTGCGAGATCTTGCTTCACAGCCTCCTACGTGTCATCGCGGACGTCCGGGTTGTCCGCTTTAACTGCACCGAGTATCACATTGCCTATCGATAACTCGTGCGCGAAATTCACCTCGATGGGCGTCATGGTAAGCAGGCTATCTATCGACGCTTCACGCGCTTCTGTTTGAGAAAAAGCGCATGAAGACCACAGTGCAGCGACGATCAGAAGCAGCTTTCGCGTTATGGTAGAGCTCGAGCGAAAATGCATGGGGAAGGTATCTCCTGGTAGATCCTGTTTCTAGATCGTCGGAGCAAAGTCAGCTCGTTTCACTCCCGTTCTCGAACCCGGCTCATACTTCGCTAAATTCCCCCACCGACACCAGCAACCTGGCATCCGAGCCGAGCAGCTTGAAATATTGATGGCCGGGCGAGCCGCTAGACAGTGTGTCGAGCCTAGCAAACGTGTCTTGCGCAAACGCATCCGCGCACAACAGTCGGAAGCTTTTGGCAGAACCGGCGTGAGCGCTCGGCGAGCGAACCGCGAACAGCTCGACGTGCTGGCCGACAACGGTTGCCGCAAGATCGTGCAGCGAAAGAGACGTCTCAGCTGACTTGGAAAACGCGGCCAGGCGTTCGCGTAATTCGCGCAAGCCCTCGTCCGTCGCGACCATCAGCACGGTGTCGCCACCCTTCGAATCCTTGAAGAATTCGAGTTTGAGATTCGCGCCATTTAATCGCTTCATTGCACGCCCCCATGAGCAGGAGTAAAGATCGCTGCGATGATCACCAGCTCGACGAATAGACTGCCGACAATCGTTGTTGCCCAGTCTCGGGCGCTGAACTCATCGTTGTGATCGTGCTCCGGCGCCGCGGTTTGGTTCATGCGATTCGCGCGCATCTGAACCGGTAGCAGAAAGAGCACTGACAGCGTCGAGATCAACCAGAACGGCTCGGGAAGCCGAAGCCTCCACATCAGCGTCGTCGCGATCCATCCGGTAGCCAGAAACCCGGCAGGCAGGACATCGATGAAATACGGCGCTTGCTCACAATCCCGAATCCGGGAAAAACATTGGTAGCAATACAAAGGCGCCAGGGCGGTGCGCCAGAACGGCGAGATGTCTTCTCCTGTATGGATTTTGATCAGCTGCCAATTCCTGTAGAACCAGTAGAGCTGATAGATGCCGAGCGAACAAACGCTTAGCAGCACCAGTTTGCGCAGCGGAACGGCGAACAAGGGCGCATCGACAGGTGCGGCGGGTGCACGATCGCCGACGTCGGTGAGTTGCGCTGGGGAATGCGTGTACGGGCTGGTCTGCATGCTTCGACTCCAATTTGGCGCGCTTACGGTTCGATCGTCCGGATCAGGCTGCGGCCAAACGCTCTCAGCAGCGGCCTGCGGTGTGGCGGAATTCGGCGGCCGTGTAGCAGGTCCCATTCGATGTGCGAGCGTACTGTCGCTGACATGGCGTATGGCCACCTGCACCCGATTGCTCCGAAGTCCAAATCATCTTCGACAGTTTCTTATCGGAGCGAACCGGCCGCGCCTTAGCCCAACTTGCTGTTGCGATGCGACGTGTGACGAGCGCAGCAGCGCGCAAGTAGAAAATGCGAAGGCTATGGCACGCCCGCCAGCGAAAGGCTACGAGAGCGGTAGGAGAGGGATAGTCGATGGCGCTCGAGCCGATGGTGCAGCGAGAAAGGCGCAACCAACGATGGAGAAGGAGGGTGTCCCGGCTGCGGCTGAGATGTAGACGACCGACCGACGCGCGAGGAGAAAAGATCGACTTCGTGCCAGCTAAGCGCGCTGCGCGAAAAAAGTACACCGGCGCTACGCTGCCGGCGAAGTCAATACATCGCGATGTGGCAGGTTAATGCGAAATTCATCCTTGCCGAGAGCGAAGCAGTGGCGATGCGATCTGGCAGGTAGAGCGCGCGATACGGGCTAGGGACAGGGAAGGCTCGGCGATGCAATCAGTGGCAACGCCCCACCTCGAGCGTGCGACGCAAACTGCGGCGGTATGTGGCGACTCGTATACCTGCGAATAGCACGCGGCCGGCAGAGCGAGCCGGACCCGATAGCAAGATTTGCGAGCACCATTTCCAGGACATGAGGCTTCCTGGACGTGAGCGCCAACGCGGATCGTGCCATCGTGATCCTGCCAGTTGAACCTTAGCAGCGCGGGGCGCGCCGCTACGCAGCACCTCTGCCTCGCGCCGGATGCTTCTAGCAGCTCGAATGAATTCAGTCCGGCGCCGGCGGCGCCTGTAGAACGCGCCGTCCAGCTGGACTTCAGCTACGATCCTTCATAGGCGCGCTTCAGCCCTTCGATGTCGATCTTTTTCATCTGCATCATTGCGCTCATTGCACGCTCCGAGTTGTTCGAATTCGGATCGCCGAGCAAATCAGGCAGGATCTTTGGAACGACCTGCCATGAAACGCCGTACTTGTCTTTCAGCCATCCGCATTGCTGTGCATTTTTGTCGCCCCGGCCGTGAGCTTGCCCCAGAAGTAATCGACTTCTTCCTGCGAATCGCAATAAATCTGCAGCGAGATGGCCTCGTTGAACTTGAACAACGGCCCGCCGTTGAGCGCGGTGAAGGTCTGGCCGTCGAGCTCGAATGCGACGGTCATTACAGAGCCAGGCTTCTGCTTGTGGATTTCTTGTCCTGCCTTTCCATAGCGGCTGACCTGGACGATCTTCGAGTTCTTGAAGATGCCGATGTAGTAGGTGGCTGCTTCTTCGGCTTGAGTGTCGAACCAGAACATCGGGGCGATTTTTGAGCTGATCTGCATATCGTCTCCTTATTGAGTAGACGCGGAGGCAGCATGGCCATGCGTTTACGCATTCGCGTAGAGGTGCCGCCCGAGGTCTTACTCATTTCGACGCAGAACGTTTATTGGGACTTCCGCATCATCGTTGCGGGACGAGCTCGTGCACAAAATGCGTGCGCATCCTCGCGTCCTCGCGTACGCGCCGAGATCGCTAGACTCGGCGCGGCGGTGACGGCCGCGACGAGCCCAACACGATTATGTCTTCGGTTTCTCCGCGGCAGATGCGAGCGGATCGGCATGGCGGTGCACCAGCTTCCAATCGTTGCCTTCCCGCCGAAATATCTCGGTCACGCGCAAGTTGAACGGAACCGGTTGCGGTATCCCTTGCATTCGCGCATTCGCCCGCTGTAGTCCGACCCAATAGGCGAGTCCGTCGCTCACGGCCATCTGCAGCACTTCGAAGTGACTGTCGCCGCCCGACTCGAACTGCTTGGCATCGTGCTCCTGCGTCGAATAAACATGCTCGGCGCCTTCCTCGTAGCCGCCCTTGGGCGCGAAGAACGTGGCGGGTGAAACCCGCGTAGCGATGTGACCGAGCGGTGCGGCATTGCCATTTACATACTCGCGTGCGACTTCTTCGCGCTGCTTCATAAATTGCTGAAAATCATGCAAGTCGTTGGTCATGAGGTCCTCCGATCTCGATGGAACAAAGCTGCCGGTTAATCGGCGCTTACTGCGCATTGACTCGCCATGAATGTTACTCATGGCGGGCTGTTGCCTCATGTAATTT
>JBDTMS010000305.1:0-5608 GCA_039934195.1 Betaproteobacteria bacterium | reverse complement strand
ATCGCTACCCGCCGCACGCTTTTACCGCTCACCCAAACGCCCCGTCTCTTGACCAGTAGCCCGCTGGCAATATAACCGCGTAAAGATCAAGGCTCACATATCTGTAAGCCTGGTGCGACTCGCTTTGGACCAACAACGAAGGCTACCGCTGACGTGTCGGATTGGATCTTAACCAACTAGCCGAGCGGCCGTGCGCCCCTTTGGTATTTCTTCTGGGGCAGTGAGTCTTTGGTGCTAGCGAGCGCACCCATATACGTGGGTGCGCTGTCCGCTGTCGCACTTAACCGAGGGCCGCCGACCCTCTCGCACAACGATTCCACGCACGCCCACTGCGCTTGTATTTGCAGGCTGTAAATCCGAGCACTTGCCCATATTTACGAGCTCATTGCCATGCTCGGAGATGATCACGGCGGTTCTGCGAACCTGCAGTTAATAACTGGTGGATGCGATTCTCAGGTGTACAACGGCTCGAAATAACGGGCTGGGCGGGGGCGCTGGTGAGGTCGCCTTGGAATCAGGCCCCCCATCTGTTAGACTTTCAAAATTAAGAACTTCAATGGGCGTCACGCCCATTTTTTATTTGTGATCGCGATGGCGCAGAGCGAGTTGACCGCTTTACTGGAACCGACTTTAAGCGGAATGGGTTTCGAGTTGGTGGACTACGAAGCATCGCGTACAGGAAGCTTGATTCGCGTGTATATCGATAGTGCGAATGGCATAACGGTAGAAGATTGTGCGGCAGTCAGCAACCATCTGACACGCTTGTTCGCCGTAGAGGGAATTGAATACGGCCGACTCGAGATTTCTTCGCCCGGCCTGGATCGCCCGCTGCGTCAGGTGCGGGATTTCAAAAGATTTCAAGGCGAGCGCGCGCAGGTGAAGATGTGTGTTCCGGTAGAGGGGCGAAAGAACTTCGTAGGTGTATTACGAGGAGCAAGTGAGGCCGAGATTCAATTGGAAGTTGACGGAACTGTTCTATCACTGGAGCTCGCACAGGTTGATAAAGCTAGGTTGGTGCCAAATCTATAGCGGAGACCAGACATGAGCCGAGAAATTCTACTGCTCGTAGATGCATTGGCACGAGAGAAGAACGTCGATAAAAACATCGTGTTCGGCGCTCTCGAACAGGCCCTCGCGTCTGCGACGAAAAAACGCTTCCGCGAAGACGTCGACGTCAGAGTCGAGGTCGACCGTGAGACGGGCGACTACAACTCGTTTCGTCGCTGGCACACCGTTGCCGACGATGTTCTGGACGCACCCGAGCGCGAGATGACGCTGGAACAGGCGCGCGCCATGGTGTCCGACATCGAGCTCGATGAATTCGTCGAAGAGCCGCTCGAACCGGTGGAGTTCGGCCGCATCGGCGCGCAGACTGCCAAGCAGGTTATTCTTCAACGCATCCGCGATGCCGAACGCGAACAAATCCTAAACGACTTCCTGGCGCGCAAGGAGCATCTTGTTACCGGCACGATAAAGCGGATTGAACGTGGCAGCGCGATCGTCGAGTCCGGTCGCGTCGAGGCCATTCTCCCGCGCGATCAGATGATCCCGAAGGAAAATCTGCGAGTCGGCGATCGTGTACGAGCGTTCTTGCTGAAGATCGATCGTAGTAGCCGCGGACCGCAGCTTGTCCTGTCCCGCGTTGCACCGGATTTTTTGATCAAGCTGTTTGAGCTGGAAGTACCGGAGATCGAGGAAGGATTGCTGGAAGTGAAGGCGGCCGCCAGAGACCCGGGCTCGCGCGCAAAGATTGCCGTCAAGTCGAACGATGCGAGAATCGATCCGATCGGAACCTGCGTTGGCATGCGTGGATCGCGCGTGCAAGCCGTGACATCTGAGCTCGCCGGGGAGCGCGTGGACATCATCCTGTGGTCTCCCGACCCCGCGCAGTTCGTCATCAACGCGCTTGCGCCGGCGGAAGTTAGCAGCATCGTCGTCGATGAAGATCGGCACAGCATGGACATCGTCGTGAACGAGGAGAATCTCGCGCAGGCTATCGGCAGAAGCGGGCAGAACGTTCGACTGGCGAGCGAGCTTGCAGGCTGGGAACTCAACATCATGACGGAGCAAGAATCGCAGAAGAAGAACGAAGAAGAGTCAGCTGTGGTGAAGTCGCTATTCATGGCAAAACTGGATGTCGATGAAGAAGTCGCGGACATCCTAGTGCAGGAAGGCTTCAACACGCTGGAAGAAGTCGCTTACGTAGCGATCAACGAAATGCTCGAGATTCAGCAGTTCGATGAAGACACCGTGAACGAGCTTCGCAGCCGAGCGCGCAATTCCTTGCTGATGCAGGCCATCGCAAGCGAAGAAAAGGTTGAGGAGGTCGCGTCGGATCTGCAGGCGCTGGAGGGCATGGACGGTCCGACCGCCAGAGTGCTGGCGGCGAAAGGCGTTCACACGCAGGAGGATCTGGCTGAGCTAGCAGTGGACGACGTAGTGGAGTTGACTGGAATGGAGGTTGAGCGAGCGAAAACGCTGATCATGGCGGCGCGCGCTCCCTGGTTCGCCTGATTGATCGGTCATTGACGCGGTAAAGAGGCTAAGAGAGATGGCACAGACAAATGTAGCCCAATTCGCGAAGGAACTCGGCGTTCCATCGTCGCTGCTGCTCGAGCAGCTGCTGGCTGCCGGCGTGAACAAGCAGCTCTTGGACGAAACGCAGCTCACCGAGCAAGATAAAACCCAGCTGCTCGACTATCTGCGTCGCTTGCACGGCACCAAGGAATCGAAAGATAAGATTACCTTGACGCGCCGCCAGACCACCGAAATCAAGAAAGCTGACAGCACGGGCAAGGCTCGCACTATTCAAGTCGAGGTTCGCAAGAAGCGAGTTCTGGTTAAACGAGATCCATCGGCACCTGTCGTTGTTGAAGTGGCGCCGGACCCGACGCCTTTGGCTATCGATCCGGCGCAGACCGCGATCCGCGAAGAAGAAGCGCGAAAACACGCTGAGCTGATGTCGCGCCAGGCAGCCGATGCAGCGCTCAAAGCCGAGCGGCAGAAAAAGAAAAAGGAACCTGCGCAACCCGTGGTTGCAGCCGTCGTCGAGGCTCCGGTCGAGGCGAAGGCACCCGAGGTCGTCGAGCCTGCGCCTGTAGTTGAGGCGCAGCCGGCCGAGCCGACCACAGCGAAGGAAGAAGTCAAAGCGGTGGCACCTGGTACCGGCACCTTGCATAAGCCGACCAATAAACCGGAGACCACCGACAAGAAGACCGCGAAGAAGCAGGTCAAAGACAACTGGCGCGATGAAAGCGCGAAACGCCGTGGAATCAAAACACGTGGTGTTGACGGCGTCGCAGGTTGGCACGCGCGAAAAGATCGACACGCTCGCGGCAAAGCCGATGGGACGACGGCCCAGCACGCGTTTTCGTTACCGACCGATCCGATCGTGCACGATGTATTGATCCCGGAAACCATCACGGTTGCCACGCTCGCGCAGAAGATGTCGGTGAAGGCGGCCGAAGTCATCAAAGTGCTGATGAAGATGGGGACTATGGTCACCATCAATCAGGTGCTGGATCAGGACACGGCCATAATTCTCGTGGAAGAAATGGGGCACGTCGCCAAGCGCGCCAAGCTCGACGATCCGGAAACTTTCCTGACCGAATCGCCGCAGACCGTCGAGACAACTGTAGCCGAGCCCCGCGCGCCCGTGGTAACGGTGATGGGCCACGTCGATCACGGAAAGACTTCGCTACTCGACTACATTCGCCGCACGCGTGTTGCCAGCGGAGAAGCCGGCGGCATTACGCAGCATATCGGTGCATATCACGTGGAGACGCCGCGTGGAGTGGTGACCTTCCTGGATACACCGGGCCACGAAGCGTTCACAGCGATGCGTGCGCGTGGTGCGAAAGTTACCGATATCGTGATTCTAGTCGTGGCGGCGGACGACGGCGTTATGCCGCAGACCATCGAAGCCATCCATCATGCGAAAGCGGCGAAAGTTCCGATCGTCGTTGCAGTCAACAAAGTTGATAAGCCCGAAGCAAATCCAGAGCGCATTCGGCAAGAGCTCGCCGCCCAGCAAGTCGTCCCCGAGCAGTGGGGCGGCGATACGATCTTCGTCGACGTGTCCGCGAAGACCGGTGCCGGGATCGATTCGTTGCTGGAATCGCTATTGCTGCAAGCGGAAGTACTCGAGTTGACCGCGCCGAAGAACGCACCCGGTAAAGGCATCGTTATCGAATCGCGGCTGGACAAAGGCCGCGGGCCCGTGGCGACCTTACTGGTTCAATCCGGCACACTGCGCCGCGGGGATATTGTGTTGGCTGGCGCGGTGTTCGGCCGAGTGCGTGCAATGCTCGATGAGGCCGGCCGGCCGATCAATGAGGCTGGGCCCTCGATCCCAGTCGAGATTCAAGGATTGTCCGATGTGCCGCAAGCCGGTGAGGAAGTCATCGTGCTCGGCGACGAACGACGCGCGCGCGAGATTGCGCTGTTCCGTCAAGGCAAGTTCCGCGACGTGAAGCTCGCGAAACAGCAGGCGGCAAAGCTCGAGGGCATGTTCGATCAGATGACGCCGGGTGGCAGCAAAGCGCTGTCGTTGATCATCA
This sequence comes from Betaproteobacteria bacterium, assembly GCA_039934195.1. Lineage (GTDB taxonomy): Bacteria > Pseudomonadota > Gammaproteobacteria > Burkholderiales > SHXO01 > SHXO01. The sequence continues at coordinate 1,049 of JBDTMS010000305.1, read as the reverse complement.
AGACCGATGTGCAGGGCTCGCAAGAAGCGTTGTCGCACGCACTCCAGAAGTTGTCCACCGACGAAGTGAAGGTCAACTTGATTCACACCGGCGTCGGCGCGATTACCGAATCCGACATCAATCTGGCGCTGGCGTCGAACGCAGTAGTCATCGGATTCAACACGCGAGCGGACGCAACTTCCAAGAAGCTGATCGCTGCGCACGGCGTCGACGTTCGCTACTACAACATCATCTATGACGTGGTAGATGAAGTTAAGGCCGCGCTATCCGGAATGCTCGCGCCGGAACGCAAAGAATCGATCACCGGATTGGTCGAAGTGCGCCAGGTGTTTCACATCTCCAAAGTGGGAACTGTCGCCGGTTGCTACGTACTCGATGGTACGGTGAAACGAAATTCGATGATTCGGGTGCTGCGCGAAAATATCGTAATTCACACGGGTGAGTTCGATTCTCTGAAGCGCTTCAAGGACGATGTTCGCGAAGTGAAGAGTGGCTTCGAATGCGGGCTTTCGATGAAAAACTTCAACGACCTCAAGGTCGGCGATCAACTGGAAGCGTACGAAGTGGTTGAAGTCGCTCGCTCACTTTAAAGTGCCGACCTTAGACGGTTTGCGGAAAGCCTAGAGCGCCGAGCATATGCCTCGAGATTTTCCGCGCGCCGCACGGCTTGCCGATCAGATCCAGCGGGATCTGTCGGACCTGATTCGGTTTGAGGTCAAGGATCCGCGTGTCGGGATGGTAACGATCACGAGCGTAGAGGTGACGCGAGACCTCGCGCATGCCAAGGTTTACATCACCTCATTGGGCGATACGGCGAGCACCGAGCAGGCGGTGGACGCTTTGCAGCATGCGTCTGGATTTCTACGCACCCAGATCGCTCGCACGGTGAAGACTAGAGTCGCGCCGCAACTGCAGTTCATCTATGACGCATCGGTCGAGCGCGGCGTTCGCCTCTCCAGCCTGATCGATGAGGCGGTTGCAGATAGCGAGCGCTGGAATCGCGATGAGCAGCGCGATGACCATTGAATCGCCAGTAGTTACGCACGGCG
>JBDTMS010000304.1:0-5609 GCA_039934195.1 Betaproteobacteria bacterium | reverse complement strand
CGCCGGACAGCGCCGATGGATAATAGTGATGGAACGCCGACAAGCCGACGGTGCTTAGCATATCGTGCGCTTTCTTTTCGCGTTCGGCTTTGTCCAGCCGTTGGATCTCGAGGCCGAGCGTGACGTTGCCGAGAGCCGTTCGCCATGGCAGCAACAAGTCTTTTTGCAGCATGTAGCCGACGCGCTCCGGCATGCCCGACAGCGGACGTCCGTGCCACGAGACATTGCCGCCGGAAAGCGCAGTCACGCCGCAGAGCAAATTCAACAGAGTGGTTTTGCCGCAGCCCGAAGGACCCACGATGCTGACGATCTCGCCCCGGTTGAGCGAAAAGGAAACATCGCGGATCACCACATTGCGGGCTTCCGACTCATCGCCATAGGTTTTGGCGATGTTGTTCGCCACTAGCAGGGGCGCGTTGGGCGCGCCTGCTGCGGCCGCAACGGGACCGGGCGCGCCGGCCTCCATCGCGGTTGCTTGCATTTGCTTGCCGCCTTTACTTCACGGTAGCTATTGCTTTTTCAGCGAAGCTGTTGTCGATGATGTCCTTGAACGCAATCGTGCCCTTCACGTTGCCCAGATATTTCTGCATGGCGATCAGATTTGCCCACTGTTTCGGATCGACCTTTACCGTCTGCGCCGGGATCTTGAACTCGAGCTGCATGTCGATGGCCTTGTCGACCACGGCCGCAGGCAGATCCGGGAACTCTTCGCGCGCAACTTTCTTTGCGAAGTCAGGCTTGGCATAGGTCAGGCGTGCCGATTCTTCGAACGCGTTCACCAGGGCCTGGACGATTTCCGGATGCGCCTTCACGTACTCGGGCAGCACCATGATGCCGGTATTGCAGAACGGTCCCATGTAGCTGGCAAAATCGAACACGACCTTCGCGCCTTGCGACATTGCATTGGCGACGCCGGGCTGATAGGCCACGGCGATGTCGGCTTGACCAGCCAGCATGGCGGCGATCTCAGTGCCGGGGCTGACTTCCAAGATCTTGGTATCGACGCGCGGCTTGAGCCCATGATCTTCGAGAATCTTCTTGGTCACGCTGAAATTCGTGTTCGGTTCCGGCGAGGTGACGAACGTGAGTCCCTTGAAGTCTTTCGGATCCTTGATCATCTTTTGATTCTTCGAGACGCCGAAATAGTGCGCGCGCTGTACGACGGTGCCGACGACGACGCCGGGCCCACCTTGCTCGCGCGACATCTGCGCCATGGTGGCATCGCCGATCGCGAACTGCGCACTCTTGCCGAGCACGGCAGCAAAGGCTTGCGTGTCGCCGCCCGCTGCGCTGACATTGAGCTTGAGCCCGTACTTCTCGAAAATCTTGGCGTGCTGTCCGACGTAGAGATCGATGTAGCCGAGGTTATGCACGGCCTCGACGAAATTGATTTCCGTCAATTCGGCGGCGAGCGCCGGCTGCAGCGACGACGTCGCCAGCAGAGCGGCGGCGACGAAACTACCGGTTGCGGTGTGAGGGCGAAGTGCTTTTAGTAGATTCACGGTGGTCTCCACGGTCGGTCTTAGAGGGAAGCGCGACTGTACGGCGCGACGTGAGAGCGCACGAGCCGTGCCACGCTAATGCGGATGCCGCGTCGCAATCGAGGGGCTTGAATCCGTTCGAAAAAGATCGAGTGCGGCGCCGTCGAGAAGTGTACTCGATGCATCAAGCGCGTGCGCCGAGGTTACCGTGCGCACGGCTGTGGAGCGAGCATTCAACGGCTGCGAAGCGCTCGCCTATACGCTGCGAGCAAATGTTGTTGCGAGCGAACCAACACCTCGGCGGAAATCGCGCCGCAATGCGCTAAAGGAAAGCGCTACGGCTTGCGACCGTAGTTCAATAGCCCGGCCGATCCCTTCGGCAAACGCGCACGGATTGCGTCTTCGTTGGGTTCAATGCCCCAGCCCGGCCGGTCCGGCATCACCAGATAACCATCGACGATCTCTGGTACGTGGCTGAACAACTCGTGATCCCAGGCGATGCGGTCGATGTCGGTTTCCATGATGCGCAGGTTCGGCACCGCGGCGGAAAAATGCGCGTTCATCATCGTGCACAGATGGCCGTAAAAGTTATGCGGGGCGACGTTGACTTCGTGCGCTTCGGCCGCCGCCGCGATCTTCATCGACTGCCAGACGCCGTTCCACGGCGTGTCGATGATCGCGACGTCCATCGCCTGCTCGCGGAAGTACGGCAGAAATTCGCGCAGGCCGAGCAGCGTTTCGCACGAGCTGATGGGGTGCGGACTTTGGCGGCGGATGTGGCCGAGCGCCTCCGGACTGTAGCTGTCGATCTCGATCCAGAACATGTCGAGATGCTTTATCGCGCGAAGGATCTTCAGATAGCCTTCGGTCTTCGCGTTGAAATTGAGATCCAGCAGAATATCGACGTTCGGCCCAGCGCCGTCGCGCATCGCCTCGAGGTGCATGACCAGATTGCGGATCACGTCGCGGTCGACGTTGAGCTCCGGTTCGAACGGCACGCCGAAGCCGGGCCGCCAGCCGCGCACGTTCTTCTTATCGGCGTCGTACATGAAGATGTTGGTCTTCAGCGCGCCGAAACCTTTCTCGCGCACCTCGCGCGCGATCGCTTTAACGCCATCGAGATCCGTGATCGCAGGCGGATAGTGCGTCGGATGATTGATGCGCCAGGTCGCGCAATGCGACCAGTAGACCCGGATGCGATCGCGCACCTTGCCGCCGAGCAGCTCGTACACCGGTACGCCGAGGCCTTTCGCCTTCGCGTCGAGCAGCGCGTTTTCGATCGCACCCATTGCCAGCGCAACGATGCCGCCGGCGGCTGGACGCGTCGCGCAATAGAGGTCGGCGTAAATGCGTTCGTGCGATCCGACCGGCTGGCCGACGACGCGCGGCGACAGCCGCTCGATCACGGCGCCAACGCCTGGCGCACCGAAGCCTTCATCGTACTCACTCCAGCCGACGACGCCGGTGTCGGTGGTGATCTTGACGAAATGATAGTTGCGCCAGCCGGCATCGCAGGCCAGCGTCTCGACGGTCTTTACCTTCATGGCTCCTCCTCATTATTTTTGGCGATCAGGCGTGCATGATTGCACAAGTGCCATGCGGCTCTCGTCGAGGGTAAAGCAGGCAGGGACGAATCGAAGCGGCCCCCACGTCACGTGCTCGCCCGCCGATACGCACCTATCGACATCGCGGTTTCGCCATCGGTTCAGCGAGCAGGTCGGCGTGCGTTATCGGCGCTACCGCATGTGGAATCGACTGCGCGCTGCGATGCGCACCGCGTTGGTGGGCGGAACGCTAACCGACGCCGCAACGGCGGTCGGCTCCTCCGACTCGGCGCATTTTGCGCACAACTTCGCGATACGTTTCGGCGTGACACCGTCCTACGTCGTCAACCGGATCGTACGGGGCGGCTGAAATTGCTGGCATCGGCGCCGGCCTTGCAACGCGCACAAGCAAGCTGGTGCACAATAGCGTGTTCACAAACGGTCCCTTCGATTTACCTCTGGCCGCGTGCCATTCGCTAAGTTGAAATGCCTGCGCTGCGATGCGGCAGCGACAGAGCGAAGCAATTAAGAATTGGTATCCGATAATGAATCTCTCCGACTTCCTCGGCATCGACCTGCCGATCGTTCAGGCGCCGATGGCGGGAGCGCACGGCAGCTCGCTGACGGTGGCCGTCTGCAATGCCGGCGGGCTTGGATCTCTGCCCTGCGCGATGCTCGCGCCGGAGGGCATCCGCGAAGAGCTGACGGTGATTCAGCGGCAGACCAGCAAACCGTACAACGTAAATTTCTTCTGCCACACGCCGCCGACACCGAATGCCGAACGCGAGGCGGCGTGGCGCAAAGCGCTCGCGCCGTTCTACCGGCAGTTCGGAATCGATCCGGCAACTATTCCAGCCAGCCCCGGACGTTCGCCGTTTACCTCGGAAGCGGCGGACGTCCTCGATGAGTTCAAGCCCGCGGTCGTGAGCTTCCATTTCGGCTTGCCGCCGAAGCCGCTGCTGGATCGAGTGCGAGCGATGGGCGCGAAAATATTTTCCTCGGCAACCACGGTCGAAGAAGCGCTCTGGCTCGAGGCGCAGGGCGTCGACGCGATCATTGCGCAAGGGCTGGAAGCCGGCGGGCACCGCGGAATATTTCTATCGGAAGATCTGAGCACGCAGATCGGCACGTTCGCGTTGCTGCCGCAGGTGGCGCGTGCGGTCAAGCTGCCGGTGATCGCTGCCGGGGGAATCGCCGATGCGCAAGGCGTTGCTGCGGCGATGGCGCTCGGCGCCGCCGGTGTGCAAATGGGCACCGCGTACTTGCTGTGTCCTGAAGCTACCATCAGCGCGGTTCATCGCGCTGCGCTCAAGAGCGAGGGTGCACGCCACACCGCGCTCACGAACCTGTTCACGGGACGGCCGGCGCGCGGAATCATGAATCAGGTGCTGCGCGAGTTGGGTCCGATGAGCAGCGCGCCGCCGGCATTCCCTCTGGCGACCAGCGCCATCGCGCCGCTGCGGGCAAAGGCGGAAAGCCAGGGCTCCGGCGAGTTCTCGCCGCTTTGGTCGGGACAGAATGCGAGTGGGTGCAAAGAAATTCCGGCGGCGCAGCTCACGCGAGAATTAGCCGCCGACTTGTAACCGTGGCTGCGTATTTCGCCGGCCATTGCGCAACGGGGCAATCAGCGATTTGAGAACCATGCTTGAAGATCACGACAACCCGCAAGAGGGCCTATCGACCCGCAGCATTCACGCGGGCGATCTGAATGATGCGCTCGGTTCGCCGCGCACACCGCTATACGACAGCTCGACATTCCGATTCGATTCGACAGAGGCGTTGCTAGATGTCGTCGACGGCCGCAAGCAGGGCTACCTCTACACACGTTACGGGTCCAATCCTACGATCCGCAGTCTCGAGCAAAAGCTCGCCAGCCTGGACGGCGCCGAAGGCGCGCTGGCGTTCTCTTCCGGTATGGCTGCGATCTCGTCGCTGCTGCTTGCGCACGGCCGCAAAGGCGTCGTGTGTATCGGCGATGCGTACGGCGGCACTCTGGAACTGTTGACGCAACAGCTGCCCGAGCTCGGCATCCACGCGCAACTCATCGATTCTGCCGAGATCGACCGTCTCGACGTCATACTGAAAGCCGGGACCAACCTGGTGTATTTCGAAACACCGACCAACCCGACCCTCGATATTATCGGCATCCGGCGCGTTGCCGCGATTGCGCACGCGCACGGCGCGCTGGTCGCCGTCGACAATACATTTGCGTCGTGCGTGAATCAGCAGCCGCTTGCGCTCGGCGCCGATCTGGTCATGCAGAGCGCGACAAAATATCTAGGCGGTCACACCGATCTCACTGCCGGGGTCGTCGCGGGGAGCGAGGCAAATCTCGCAGCTATTCGTCCATGGCGCAACAATCTGGGGCAGATGATTGCGCCAGATATTGCGCACCGGCTGTCGCGCAGTCTTGCTACGCTGGTCGTGCGGGTCGAGCGCCACAATGCGACAGCCGCTGCGATTGCCGAGATGCTCAGCCGGCATCCGAAAGTTGCCCGCGTTTACTATCCCGGCCTGCGCGGCTCGCCGGGTCACGCGGTTGCAGCCGAGCAGATGACAGGCTTCGGCGGAATGGTGACTTTCG
>JBDTMS010000303.1:0-5610 GCA_039934195.1 Betaproteobacteria bacterium | reverse complement strand
CGCTGACGACGTAGATCACGCTCTCGAGTGCGCCGTGATGATGCGCGCCGGTCTTGGCTTTCGGATGAATCACCACGGTACCCGCCCACAACTTCTCCGCACCGGCGCTCGCATGCGTGATTGCAGCCGCGCGATTCATACCCGGTGTCTGTGCGGTATTCGGATCGAGCTCCGTGCTCGACACCACTCTCACCCCGTGATATTTCCAATTCGTGTCCGCCATGATCCCTCCGCCCCACCGGCATAAAACATCACCAGAACCAGCGTAGAAAAAGCAGTGTCAGTATGCCCACGCTGGGCACGCTCGTATTGATCAGCGCGACGATCAGCCAGCGGCGTCGCTGCCCCGCGTCGCCCGCCAGCACCTGGTCGCTCGCGAGCATGAAAAAGATCGCCATGCCGGATAACACGATAGTCAATCCACCGATTGCATACAAGGACGCGAAGTGCGCGAAGCTCCACGCTTGCGCATAGCCCGGCACCAGCGCCAAGTGCCATGCAAGCCAGGCAACACTACCGAAGTTCAAGATCGTAGGCACGACGAACCCGAGCCAGATTGATACAACCCGCGTCTTCAAGCGTGTGCGGCCGGCAGCGCAGACTGCAGGACACGAGCAACGTGCATTGCTTCGCGTCCGGTTCCATCTTGGATCTGATGTCGACAACTGGTGCCGTCGGCCACTAGCAGCGTGTCTGCCGGCGCGCTGCGCATCGCGGGTAATAGGCTGGCCTCGGCCATCTTCATCGAAGCATCGTAGTGTTCTGCTTCGTAGCCGAACGCCCCGGCCATCCCGCAGCAACTCGATATCACGGTCTCCACTTCGAGCCCTGGGATCATCCGCAGCGTCTCGACGACCGCGGGCATCGCTGCGAAGGCTTTTTGATGGCAATGACCGTGCAGCAGCGCGCGCTTGTTTTCCAGTGGCGCAAACGCCAGATTCCATCGGCCTTCGCGCTTCTCGCGCACGATAAATTCTTCCAGCAGCATGGCTTCGCGCGCGAGCAGTTTGACTTGATCCGGCAGGAACATCGACTGCATCTCGTCGCGCAACGTGAACAGGCACGATGGCTCCAAGCCGACGATGGCAACGCCGCGCGACGCGTACGGCAGCAGCGCCTCGAGCATCCGCACGGCTTCGGCGCGCGCTTCTTGTACCAGGCCTGCAGCTAAAAACGTGCGCCCGCAACACAACGGTCTCGACGAATCTAGCGGCCGCGCCAGATGTACGTCGTAGCCGGCGGCGCGCAATACCGCGAGTGCGGCGTGCGCATTTTCCGGCTCGAAGTAATTGCTGAACGTATCGGCGAGCAGCACGACTTCCTTGCTGCCCGCGATTGGAGTTGCCGCTCCCGCATGTCGCAGAAACGGCGCGCTGCTCCAGCGCGGCAACGAGCGCTTTGCGGACAAACCGATCCAGCGCTCGCTAAGCCGCGCAAGCGACGCGACGCGATCGCGTAAATTCACCAGCGGCGCCACGCGGCTTGCCCACGGCGCATAGCGCGGCAGATATGCAATCGCGCGCTGGCGTGCGGTCAACCCATGCGCCTGGGTGTAGCGATGCATGACTTCGACTTTCATCTTCGCCATGTCGACGCCGGTCGGGCATTCGCGTTTGCAGCCTTTGCAACTCACGCACAGCTCGAGGGTTTCGTACATTTCCGGAGAACTCAGCGCGTCGCTGCCGAGCTGTCCGGAAAGCGCGAGGCGCAAAGTGTTGGCGCGTCCGCGCGTGAGATGTTTCTCATCGCCGGTGACGCGAAACGACGGGCACATCGTGCCTGCATCGAACTTGCGGCAGTGGCCGTTGTTGTTGCACATCTCGACCGCTGCGGAGAATCCGCCCCATTCGTTCCAGTCGAGCGCCGTGTTGATTTTTTCCGGCGCATAGCCGGGCGCAAAACGAAACAGCGAGCGATCGTCCATGCGCGACGGCCGCACGATCTTGCCGGGATTCATCAAGCCTTTCGGATCGAGCAGCGCCTTCACTTGGCCCAGCGCCTGCGTCAGCCGCGCGCCGAGGATCGGCTCGATCCATTCCGAGCGCACCAGCCCATCGCCGTGCTCGCCGGAAAACGCGCCTTTGAACTGCTTCACCAGTGCGCACGCTTCCTCGGCGATCGCACGCATCTTCACCGCGCCGTCGGCTTTCATGTTCAACACCGGCCGCACGTGCAACGTGCCGACCGACGCATGCGCATACCAGGTGCCGCGCGTACCGTGCTTTTCGAACACTTGCGTGAGGCGATCGGTGTACTCGGCGAGATGCTCGAGCGGTACCGCGCAATCTTCGATGAAGGATACCGGTTTGCCGTCGCCTTTCATCGACATCATGATATTGAGCCCGGCTTTGCGCACTTCCCAGATGTCTTTCTGCAGCGCCGGATCGATGACTTCGATCACGGCATCCGGCAAGCCGAGATCGGCCATCAGCACGACCAGATCTTTTAATTTGCGCACTTGTTCCGCGTGATCCTCGCCGGCGAATTCCACCAGCAGAATCGCTTCTGGCTCACCGCGCACGAAACGCTCGACAATCGGACGAAACACTTTGTTGCCGCGCGCGAGGTCGATCATCGTGCGATCGACCAGCTCGACCGCGTCTGGATCGAGCGCGACGATGTGCTGCGCGGCATCCATGCCGCGATAGAACGTCGGGAAGTGGCAAACGCCGAGCACCTTGTGCTTCGGAATACCGGATAGCTTCAAACGCAGCTCGGTGAAATACCCCAAGGTGCCTTCAGACCCGACCAGCAGATGCGCCAGATTGTTCGGCCGGTTCGGCAACACCATATCCAGGTTGTAACCTTGCACGCGCCGCAGAACTTTCGGCCAGCGTGCTTCGATCTCAGCGGCCTCGCGCTGCGCGATCGCATGAATATCGTCGACCAGCTTACGATATGCAGGTGACTGCGACGCGGCATCTTCGGCGGGCCCGAACGAGAACGCTTCGCCGCTCGACAACCACGCGCGAATGCCGAGAACGTTGTGCACCATGTTGCCGTAGCGAATTGAGCGCGAGCCGCAGGAATTATTTCCCGCCATGCCGCCGATCGTCGCCTGCGCAGAGGTCGACACATCCACCGGAAACCACATCTGATGCGGACGCAGAAAAGCGTTCAGCTTGTCGAGCACCAGGCCGGGCTGCACAGTAACTTCGCGCGCCTGCGGATCGAACGCGATTACGGTATTCAGGAATTTCGAGTTGTCGATTACCAGCGCAGCGCCGACCGTCTGCCCGCACTGCGAAGTGCCCGCTCCGCGTGGCAGCAGCGGCACGCCGTGTTCGCGCGCGATTTCAAGCGCAGTGCGCGCCGCCTGCTCGTTGCGCGGTACCACCACGCCGATCGGCTCGATCTGGTAGATCGATGCATCGGTGCTGTAGCGTCCGCGCGAAAACCGATCGAACAGCACTTCGCCGTCGACTTCTTTGCGCAGGCGCTGTTCGAGCGACGAGGCGGCGTGCAACTGAATCGGTATCGAAGGCGCGTTCATGCGTTGTCGCGTGCGTGCGTTGGAGAACGCCGTCATCTTACCGCAGCGGCGGATCGGCTTGAGGGGTGCTCCGGCTTTGTGTAGGCTCCAAGGTTGCCCAACGATCGAGGTTTCTCTCATGACTGCTCCTGCCGGCACCGCGGTTGGCGCCAATCCTCTTCACACCGGTCGCCACTTTCTGCAGATTCCCGGCCCGACCAATGTGCCGGATCGCGTGCTTCGGGCGATCGATTCTCCGACCATCGATCATCGCAGCAGCGAGTTCGCAGCGCTCGGCCACGAGGTGCTCGACGGTATGAAGGCGGTGTTTCAGACGCGTCATCCGGTGATCATCTATCCGGCATCGGGCACCGGAGCGTGGGAGGCCGCATTGGTCAACACGCTGTCGCCGGGCGACCGAGTGCTGATGTACGAGACCGGCCATTTCGCGAGCTTGTGGCAACGGATGGCTACGCGGCTTTCGCTTACGGTGGATTTGCTGCCGAGCGACTGGCGGCGCGGGGCGGATCCTGTCGCTATCGAGGCGAAGCTGGCCGACGATCGCGATCATCTGATCAAAGCGGTGTGCGTCGTGCACAACGAAACTTCGACCGGCGCGATTACGCGCGTCGGCGAGATCCGCAAGGCAATCGACCGCGCCAGGCATCCGGCACTGCTGATGGTCGACACGATCTCGTCGCTGGCGTCGATCGACTTTCGCATGGACGAGTGGGGCGTGGATGTGACGGTCGGCGGCTCGCAGAAAGGACTGATGCTGCCGCCGGGCTTGAGCTTCAACGCGATCAACGATAAGGCGCTCAGCGCCTCGCAAACAGCGCGGTTGCCGCGCGCGTACTGGAACTGGGAAGAGATGCTGGCGGCGAATCGCAACGGCTTCTTTCCTTACACACCCGCGACGAATCTGTTGTATGGCCTGCGCGAAGCGCTGCTGATGTTGAACGAAGAAGGGCTCGCCAATGTGTTCGCACGCCACACGCGCCATGCTGAAGCGACGCGCCGCGCGGTGCGCGCCTGGGGCCTCGAAGTGTTGTGCGTGAATCCGGCGGAATACAGCAGCTCGCTTACTGCGGTCTTACTGCCGGACGGTCACGATGCCGACCGCGTGCGCAAAACCATTCTCGATCGCTTCGACATGTCGCTCGGCATGGGGCTGAGCAAGCTGCAGGGCAAAGTGTTTCGCATCGGCCATCTCGGTCACTTCAACGATCTCATGCTCGCGGGCACACTATGCGGCGTCGAGATGGGCTTGATGTTATGTGGCGTGCCGATGCAAAAAGGCGGCGTGCAGGCGGCGCTCGGTTTTCTGGCGAGCGGCGAGACACGGCAAGCTTCGTCGCCACGCGCCGCGGCGTAGTGATGAGAGCGACAAGCGCGATCGCACGCGCTCGTCGCCATTTACGCGCTACTTATCCAGTGAGTCGTGTGCGCTGCCGCTGCCGGCAGCCGCGCGGCGCAAGCGATCGCGCACGGCGTCCCAGTCGACGTGATCCGGCGGCGCTTCGACGACAATAACTTCGCAGCCGGCACCATCGAGTAGGCGCAGCAGCGCATAGAGGTCGCGCGCATATTCTCGCGGGTCGCTGGATGCAACCTGCCACAACGCCGCCGCCGTCCCGCCTGGTTTCGGCGCGCGCGCGAGCACCGCTGTCGGTGTGCGCTGCGAATGTTCTGTTACGACACGGACGAAGTCTTGCGGGGACGGCAGCAGCAGCGGATGCCGCGGCGCGTAGTGCATTTCCAGCGTGCCCGATGTGCGAGGTGAATGCGCGGCTCCGCGCGACACCGGCATCCGCAGTACTTCTTCCAGCTCGCTCGGCTTGATGTGCCCCGGCCGCAACAGAACCGGCGCCCCGGTGGACAGATCGAGTATGGTCGATTCGATGCCGACAGCGCAGGGTCCACCGTCGAGAACGAGGTCGACTGCGTCGCCGAATTCGTCGCGGACATGCTGCGCTGTCGTAGGACTGATGCGTCCGAAACGGTTCGCGGACGGTCCGGCGATCCCGCCGCCGAACACTTGCAGCAATCGTTGCGCGCCGGGATGCGATGGCGCGCGCAGCCCTACGGTATCTTGGCCGCCGGTCACTTCGTCCAAGACGCCCGGCGCGCGCCGCAGG
>JBDTMS010000302.1:0-5624 GCA_039934195.1 Betaproteobacteria bacterium | reverse complement strand
TGGCCTTCTCGCCTTCGCGGGAAACGTCCTCGTCTTCAAGCTGAATGGAAACGCGTTTACCGACAACAGCGGCTGCGCGCTGCACGGTTTCCAGCAATACTTTGTCGTTGGCAGGATCGAGAAAACGATCCAGTTGACTGCGACTGGTATGCATCCGCTTGGCCATTTCGCGTTTCGAGATGTCCTTCGCCTTCATCTCAATTTCGATTTGCCATGCAAGCACACGCTTGATCGCTTGAGCGATTGTTTGTTCGTAAACGCCTTCCTCTTTCAGAAAGCTATCGAAAGACGACCCAATATGTTTCTTACTCACTTGATCTCCGCCTTGCGTTTGAGCGCCAGCGCAAGATCGCCGGGCGGGGTTTGTTGCGACCTTTTAATGAAAGCATGCAGCAGTATCATTTGTCCTTGATGCTGACAGAACAGAATGCGGGCAATTCGGTTGCCGATTGCACTACGGACTCCCCACAGCCCGTCGCTCATCGGCCTGCACAGTGCATTTTAACGGGGGCATTTCAACGGGGGCATTCCGACGCGCCAGCATACTCGACGGTAGCGATGTCGAGTCCGATAGTTCGCCGATCAGCTAATCTTCTTCGTAATCTCCGACCTGATGTTACTGCTAGATCGCTGTTGAGATCTGCCGATTGACCGCAAACTGACCTTGCACTTATGACCGCCGAAGTCCGCCAAGCCGTCGTTGAAACCGATCCAGCCACCTGGCTGCTGGACGTCGGCCGGCGTTTTAACGACGATGAACGCGGGCTGCTCGTGCGCGCAATGGATCTCGCGTCGGCGCGCTATGCCGGCGTGTCTTCCATACACGGCGATCCACTGCTGAGCCATTGCACTGAAATTGCCCGCATCTTGAATGCGCTTCGGCTCGACGTCGGATCGATCGTCGGCGCGCTATTGAGCGGATTGCCGTTGTGCGGTCGCGGCTGGCAGGACGAATTGCAACGCGACTTCGGCCCGCCGATCCTTGCGCTGGTGGAAGGTTTTGCGCGTATGGAGCAGATTCAGGCGTTGCGCTCGAGCCGCGACGAATCGAAAAAAGCGGCGGATCACACGGCGCAGCTCGAATCCGTCCGCAAGATGCTGCTCGCGATGGTGCAGGACGTGCGCGTGGTGCTGATCAAGCTGGCCGATCAGACGCAGACGCTGCGCTACATCGCCGGTAGAGGCGATCAAACATCTCGCGCGGCCGCGGCACGCGACACGTTCGAGCTGCATGCGCCGTTGGCGAATCGGTTGGGCGTCTGGCAGTTGAAATGGGAGCTCGAAGACCTCGCGTTTCGCTGCAGCGATCCCGATACGTACAAACGCATCGCGCGTGAGCTCGACGAAAAGCGCGGCGCGCGCGAGGCGTTTATCACGGACATCACCGCGAAGCTGCGCGAGGAGCTTCGCAACGCCCACATCGACGGCGAAGTCAGCGGACGCTCGAAGCATATCTACAGCATCTATCGCAAGCTGTCGCGCAAGGACATGACGTTGAGCGAGCTGTTCGATGTGCGCGCGGTGCGCGTGCTGGTGAACGACGTCAAGGATTGCTATGCAGTACTCGGGCTGATCCATAACTTGTGGACGCCGCTCGCCAAGGAGTTCGACGACTACATCGCCAAGCCGAAGCCGAACGACTACCGCTCGCTGCATACCGCGGTGGTCGGACCGGATCAGAAGGTGCTCGAAGTGCAGATTCGCACGTTTGAGATGCATCAGCACTCGGAATACGGCGTTGCCGCCCACTGGCGCTACAAAGAGGGGCCGCAATCCGGCGCACGGCCGAATATCGCCGATGACGACAAGATTGCATGGCTGCGGCAGATCCTCGAGTGGAAGGACGGGCTTGCCAATGTGGTGGATCTCGCGGAGCACTTTCGCACCGGCCTGTTCGAAGAACACGTCTACGTGTTGACGCCGCAGGGACGTGTAATCGATCTGCCGAAAGGTGCGACGCCGGTCGACTTCGCCTATCACGTGCACACCGAGCTCGGTCATCGCTGCCGTAGCGCGCGGGTCGACGGCGTGATGGTGCCCCTGCACTACGCACTATCCAACGGTCAGACCGTCGAGATCACCGCTGCGAAAACCGGCGGGCCTAGTCGCGACTGGTTGAATCCCGAGTTGGGGTTTCTGCACAGCGGCCGCGGCCGCGCAAAGGTGCGGCAGTGGTTCAACAATCAGAATCTCGAGATCTCCATCGCGCAGGGCCGGGCAATCGCGGAAAAAGGCCTGCAGCGCGCCGGCATGACGGCGCTGGGTCTGGATGCACTGGCCGAGCGGATGGGTTTCGACAAATTGGATGAGTTTCTCGCGCAGACCGGCCGCGGCGAAATTACGGCCGGCCAGATCCAGACCGCGCTGAGATCCGAGGCGCCGGTCGATGCCCCGGCGAGCGTGTCGCCGATACCGCTGCCCGTCGCCCGTGATGGAGGTACTTCGCAGGGCAGCGGCGACATTCTCGTGGTCGGCGTCGACAAGCTGCTCACCGTCCTTGCAAAGTGCTGCAAGCCGGCACCGCCGGATCCGATCATCGGCTTCGTCACGCGCGGTCGCGGCGTCACCGTCCACCGGCAGCAATGCGCGAATGTCCCTCGGCTGGCGGCTGAGCGGATGATCGTTGCCGAGTGGGGCAGCGATGCCGGCTCCGGACGCTTCTCGGTAGACCTGCAAGTGGACGCATCGAGCGATCCCGATCTCATGCGCGAGGTTCTCGATCTGTTCTCCCGCGAGAAGGTGCGCGTGCTCAAGGCGAGCTCGCACTCGAAGGATTTGCAGGCGCGGCTGGCCTACACGGTCGAGGTCGGCGGCCTGGATCAGCTGCGCCGGCTGCTCACGGTAATCGGCGAGCTGCCGGGGGTCGTCAGCGCGAGCCGGCGCTGATCCGCCTCAAGGGTACCGGTCTCGAGCCGTTATGGAGCTTTGCGCCTGCATTTCAGGTGCAATCAAAGTCTGCTCAAGTGGGGACTCCAACATGCTGGATACCAAAACCACCTCCAACGCGCCGCGGCAAGATCCGCGTCTGAACCAAATCCTGGGCGATATCGAAGCCGCATCTGTGGATACCCAGCTGCTGGCGTATAGCCTGGTGATGGAGGCCGCTCGCAGCGGCCCCGCAGCGGGCCAGACCGCTTTGATCGCGCAGGCAATGTGCAACCTGTCGGCGCGCGCCACCGCATTCAGCCAGCGGGTACGCGCTGGTTTGCCGGTGCAGGCAACAATCACCCGCGTCGGCGAGCTGCGCCAGATCAGCCGCGCCGTTGCCGACCTCATGCAAGAAGCCGCGACGCTTGCCGCTACCGATCTCGACGGCACAGAGGACGAAGCCGACTGTAAGCCTGCGCGCCTGCTCGAAGAGATCGATGCGAAAATGCGCGCGATGGACGATGTGCTGATCGCAACCGACGCCAAGCCCGCCGCGTGAGGCGTGGACGCTCGACGCCACGCTAGCTAACACAGCGCGGTCGCTCGACGCCACGCCAGCTACGACGCTGGACGCCACGCCAGTGCGGACGCCGCCGTTGGTATCCGGGTTCCGCGCAAGCGCTTGCGGCGCTGACGAAACCTGCACCGCATTCTGTTTTTTGCTACTGATCGCGCAGCGGCTGAGCGCAGCTTCCGACCGTGCAATCAGCTGGAATTTTAGCCCGCTGCCGAGCAACGTTGAGTCGAGCGCCGAGTTCCGTTAGAATCCCGGCCCTTAGGCGCGTAGCTCAGCTGGTTAGAGCACCACCTTGACATGGTGGGGGTCGTTGGTTCGAGTCCAATCGCGCCTACCACACCGGAAGTCAGGAGCCAGAACCAGGAGTCGTCTGACTCCGATGTTCTGGCTCCTTTTCTTTTTGCGAGTGTCCTTATGCCTGTCGTCCGTCTTCCCGATGGTGCGGAAAAGCGCTTCGATGCACCGGTGACCGTAGCCCAGGTCGCAGCTGCCATCGGCTCCGGGCTGGCGCGCGCTGCGCTGGCCGGTAAGGTGGACGGCAAGCTAGTCGACACCAGCTATACCATCGACCGCGACAGCAGTCTCGCGATCGTGACCGAGAAAGATGCCGAGGGGCTCGACGTGCTGCGCCACTCAGCGGCGCACTTGCTCGCACATGCGGTGAAGGAGCTGTATCCCGACGCGCAGGTCACCATCGGCCCGGTGATCGAAGACGGCTTCTACTACGATTTTTCTTATCAGCGTCCGTTTACGCCCGAGGATCTCGCCGCGATCGAGCGCCGGATGGGCGAGATCAGCAAGCGCGACATCCCCGTGCAGCGTGAAGTATGGGGACGCTCCGAGGCGATCCAGTTCTTCAAGGATCAGGGCGAGCATTACAAAGCGCAGATCATCGAGAGCATTCCCGGCAACGAAGACATCACGCTCTACCGCCAAGGCAACTTTACCGACCTGTGCCGCGGCCCGCACGTGCCGTCTACCAGCAAGCTGAAGGTGTTCAAGCTGATGAAGCTCGCCGGCGCGTATTGGCGCGGCGACTCGCACAACGAGATGCTGCAGCGGATCTACGGCACCGCCTGGGCGAAGAAGGAAGAGCTCGACGCCTATCTGCATCGGCTGGAAGAAGCGGAAAAGCGCGACCATCGTAAGCTCGGCAAGCAGCTCAATTTTTTTCATCTACAGGACGAAGCGCCCGGCATGGTGTTCTGGCATCCCAAGGGTTGGGCGATCTGGCAGCAAGTCGAGCAGTACATGCGCCGCGTGCTCAATCAGGTCGGCTACCAGGAGGTCCGCACGCCGCTGATCATGGATCGAGCGCTGTGGGAGCGCTCCGGCCACTGGGAGAACTATCGCGAGCACATGTTCACCACCGGCTCGGAGAATCGCGACTACGCGGTCAAGCCGATGAACTGTCCGGGGCACGTGCAGATCTTCAATCAAGGCCTGCGCAGCTATCGCGACCTGCCGTTGCGCCTGGCGGAGTTCGGCTCCTGCCATCGCAATGAACCTTCGGGCGCGCTCCACGGCATCATGCGCGTGCGCGGCTTCGTGCAGGATGACGCGCACATCTTCAGCACCGAAGAGCAGGTGCAGGGAGAAGCCGCCGATTTCATCGAGCTCTTGCAGCGCGTGTACAGGGACTTCGGTTTCGACGAGATTCTGATCAAGCTCGCAACGCGGCCGGAGAAGCGCATCGGCTCCGACGAGGCATGGGACAAGGCGGAAGCGGCGCTCGCGAAAGCGCTGGATTCAAAGAATCTCGTCTGGCAACTGTCGCCGAACGAGGGCGCGTTCTATGGTCCGAAGATCGAGTTTTCGCTGAAGGACAGCATCAGGCGCGTCTGGCAGTGCGGCACTTTGCAGTTGGATTTCGAGCTGCCTGCGCGGCTCGGCGCCGCATACGCAGCCGAAGACAACACCCGAAGGGTACCCGTAATGCTGCACCGGGCGATCCTCGGATCGATGGAGCGCTTCATCGGTATTCTGATCGAGCACTACGCCGGCGCGCTGCCCCTGTGGCTTGCGCCGGTACAAGTCGTGGTGCTCAATATCTCGGAACACCAGACTGATTATGCTCGTGAAGTTGCCGCGGTCCTGACCAAGTCCGGGCTTCGCGTGGAAGTAGACTTGAGAAACGAAAAAATAACCTATAAAATTCGTGAACATAGTCTTCAGAAGC
>JBDTMS010000301.1:0-5627 GCA_039934195.1 Betaproteobacteria bacterium | reverse complement strand
GTGCCGGTTCCTGACTTATTTCGCAGCTACGGCGAACATCTCTTCGGCCGGCTGGCGGTGAACTATCCTCACGTGGTGGCCAACGCAAACTCGCTGTTCGACATGCTGCAAAGCCTGGACAACCAGATCCATCGCGAAGTACGCAAACTCTATCCCGACGCGGAGCTGCCAAGCTTCGACGTGGTCGAGCGCACCGGCGATCGCATGGTAGTGATCTACGCCTCCAAGCGCCATTTCTCCGAGCTCGCCGAGGGATTGATGCGTGCAGCCGGGCGCCACTTCGGCCATCAGATGACGTTGGAGCGCGAGACCCTGCCGGCCGAAGAAGGCAGTCGCGTTCGTTTTACGTTGGCGCTGCAATGAGCAACGGAGCCGGCAGCGCTGGACCGTATCTCGACGTTGTAGCCGCGCCCACCGGCGAGGTGGATATCCTGCTCCGTCGCGTCGAGCGCGAGCGCCGGGCACGCAAGCAGGCCGAACAGCTCCTCGAGCATAAGAGCATGGAGCTCTACGATGCAAATCAGCGCCTGCAAGCGCACGCCGCCAAGTTGGAGCGCATCGTACACGAGCGCACGCGCGCGCTGGAGCAGGCCCTGTCCGTAGTCGAGGAAGCGCTGCGTACAAAAGGCGAATTCCTCGCGGTGGTCAGCCATGAAATTCGCACGCCGATGAACGGCGTGCTCGGGATGGCGCAGCTGCTGTCGATGACCGATCTCACAGACGAGCAGCGGCGCTATGCCGATACGATCCGCAGCAGCGGCGAATTGCTGCTCGCGCTGATCAACGACATTCTCGATTTGTCCAAGATGGAGTCCGGCAAGGTCACGTTGGACACACGGCCGGTAGATATCCGCAGCGTAGTCAGCGATGTCATTCAGCTCATGGGCGGCCAGGCGCAGCAGCGCAATTTGTATTTGATGATCGACATCGCAGACAGCGTCCCCGCGTGGATCCGCGGCGATGCGACACGGCTCAAACAGGTATTTCTCAATCTGATCGGCAATGCCATCAAGTTCACCCATAAAGGCGGGGCGCAAGTGCAGATCGCAGCGGTGGAGAACGGCGCTTGGCTCGAGTGTCGTGTAATCGATACCGGCATCGGCATTGCACACGATCGCATGGGAAAGCTGTTCGAGAAGTTTTCTCAGGCCGATAGTTCCATCAGCCGGCGCTATGGCGGCACTGGACTCGGGCTTGCCATTTGCAAACGACTCGTAGAAGGCATGGGCGGCACCATCGCCGTACAGAGCAAGTCCTATCAGGGCACGACGTTCACGGTACGCATCCCCGCCATTCCTTCGGACCCGCCGCCGGAGGCCGCTAAGCTCGAGCACGCTGGCGACAGCAGTCTCGCTGACCTGCGCATCCTTCTGGTAGAAGACAACGCGGTGAATCAGATGCTGGCGATGAGCATGCTCCACAAGCTCGGGACTTCTGCAGATCTGGCGCAAGATGGGGAGGAAGCGGTAGAAAAAGTAAGCGCCGGGCAATACGATCTGCTGCTGATGGACATGCAAATGCCGCGCATGGATGGCTTGGCGGCGACGCGAGCGATTCGCGCATTGGCGCACATTACGCAGCCTCGCATCGTGGCATTGACGGCGAATGCGATGGAAGGCGATCGCCAGGCTTGCCTGGATGCAGGCATGGACGACTTTCTGTCCAAGCCGTTTCAGGTCGCAGAGCTGCAGAGTAAGCTCGCTGCTGCCGGACCTGCGGGACCGCTCGACGCATCTACCTAGCCCGCGCGAGGCGCGGGGAGACCGGGACCCGATCTGCACTAACAACGCGGGGAAAAGGATGCGTCCTCTGCCCCGCGTGAATTGAAGACTTTAATCTAAGCCTTGAAGCCTTAAACCTCAGCGCTTGGGTTTGTCGCCCGGCTTGAGCGCTTCGGACATCCCGCTCAAAAAACCGCTGGCCGCCTGCGCGAACCGTTCGCCGAATTCGCGAGCCGCCTCGACGCTTGCAACGGTCGTGTCGGTCATCGTGCTCGCCATGCGTCCGCTGAACTCTCGCATCGTCTGCGAAACCAACGCGCCGGTGTCAGTCCCGGTTCGCTGTGCATGGGTGAGCAGCGCTTGCCATTCGTTCTGCACCGCACCGCCGGTGTTGTTTGACACAGTGCGTGCGGTTTCGAGAAAATCCTGTTCCATCCGCTTCATCTGCTCGAGCCCCTGTTTCAGATCTCGATCGCTGAACTCCTTACCGCGCGCTGCCAGATCCTTCATCGCCAGGCTGCCGGCCTGCGCGGCCTTGGTGAATGCCTGGTCCATTCCGGTAAATGCTTCGGCAAGCGCGTGCTTGATATCGGCTCCGCGTTTCTCCGCGCCGATGCTGATGCCTTCGGTCATCGATTTCATCACGGACTGGAAGCCGGTGTAATCGAACTTGCGCTGCTGCAGCGCCTGCAGCGTGAGATCGCGGATGCGCTCGCGGATTTGCTCTCCCGCTGCCACCCAATCGCTGGCGCTCTGCTTCAAACTTTCATCGGAAAGTTTCTCGTTCATCGCAGTCCTCCATTGAGCATGGTTGGCGAAGCTTGATCATAAACGGCTGGTGCAAGGCGGCGGAGGTGATCCGCGGCGTTGAACAGCCGCCAGCACTACCCTGCGATCGATTGCAGGTACTGAGAGGTGAGACCGTTAAGGCAACGGCGCAAGCACGCAGGACTTGAGCAGCAATCACCCGCCGCGCTCAAGTCATCAGGCTGCGGCCCGACTCAGCGGCACTTCTCGATACTGGGCGACGAGCTTGGCTTCCTTTAGTTTCGCCGCTTCCAGGTTGCGCAGCTTGATGTGTCCGTAGCCACGGATTTCTTCCGGGATCGAAGCAATCTGAACGGCGAGCGCATGATTGTCGGCGTTCAGTTGCGCGAGCAGCTCGCGAATGCGCGCTTCGTAATCGGCGATCAGCTGCCGCTCGATCCGGCGCTCGTCGGTTTTACCGAAAACGTCGAATGCTGTGCCGCGCAAGCCTTTCAGCTTCGCCAACAACTTGAACGCAGTCATCACCCATGGACCGTATTCGGATTTGCGCAATTCGCCGGTGACGGGATCGCGCTTGGAAAACATCGGCGGCGCAAGATGAAAGTGCAGCTTGTAGTCGCCTTCGAATTGCGCTTTGATCTTGCTCTCGAAGCCGGTCTGCGTGAACAATCGCGCGACTTCGTATTCGTCTTTGTAGGCCATCAGCTTGAAGTTGTAACGCGCAACGGCTTCAGCCAGTCCGCTCAATCCCTTGGCCCGCGTGCTTTCCGCTTTGCAAACCTCGTCGACCAGCGCGCGATAACGATTTGCGTACGCGGCGTTCTGATAGCCGGTCAAAAACTCGACGCGGCGCTCGATGATTTCATCCAGCGTTTGCGACAGGCCGGTGCTGGTCTTCGCCTCGACTTTTGGCGCAATCAAACGTTCCACCACGACATTGTCGACCACCGCACGCCGGCCCCACAAGAATGCAGCCTGGTTCATCTTGACTGCGGCGCCGTTCATCTCAATCGCACGGTTTATCGCTTCCGCAGACACCGGCACAAATCCCATCTGATAGGCATAGCCGAGCATGAACATGTTGGTGGCAATGCTATCGCCCATCAGTGCGGTGGCGATACGCGTCGCATCGACGAAACGAACGTTGCTCTCCCCCACACCGTTCATCATCGTGCGGCGAAGCGATTGCGCGGGAAATTTGAAGCTCACGTTGCGGGTGAACTCGCCGGTCATCTGCTGATGGGTGTTGACCACCATGCGCGTACGGCCGGCAGCGGTCGTGTCCATGGTTTTTTGACTGGCGGATACGACCATGTCGCAACCGAGCACGAGATCCGCGCCGCCCGATCCCAGACGCACTGTCTTGATGTCGTCCGGATGCGCTGCGATCTGCAGATGACTCCACACCGCCCCGCCCTTTTGCGCGAGGCCCGCCATGTCCAAACCGCCGAAGCCTTTGCCTTCCAGGTGTGCTGCCATGCCGAGGATCGCGCCGATGGTCACCACACCGGTGCCGCCGACGCCGGTAACCATCAGGCCATACGGTCGCGTGAGGTCCGGCAGGCGCGGCTCAGGCACGGCTTCGAACAAAACGTCGGTTTTCTCTCCGGCGGGCGCCTTCGTGCCTTTGCGCAACGCGCCGCCTTGCACGGTAACGAAACTCGGACAAAAGCCGCGTACGCAGGAGTAGTCTTTGTTGCACGAAGATTGATCGATCGCGCGCTTGCGGCCGAATTCAGTTTCCAGCGGCAGCACAGACACGCAATTCGATTTGACACCGCAATCGCCGCAGCCCTCGCACACGAGATCGTTGATGACAACGCGCTTGGGCGGATCGGGATACAGATTGCGTTTGCGGCGACGGCGCTTTTCCGCCGCACAAGTCTGATCGTAGACGATGACGGTGCAGCCTTCGATCTCGCGCATCGCACGCTGAACGGCGTCGTAGTCGTCGCGATGATGCACTTCGACACCTGCCGGGAACACGGCGTCGGCCGGATATTTATCGGGATCATCGGCGACGATCGCGACTTTCTTCGCGCCTTCTGCGAGGACCTGCGCGGCGATCTGCGGCACGGTAAGAATACCGTCGACGTGTTGGCCGCCGGTCATCGCTACCGCATCGTTGTAGAGAATTTTATAGGTCACGTTCACACCGGATGCGATCACCGCGCGCACCGCCAGCAGACCGGAGTGGAAGTAAGTTCCATCGCCGATGTTCTGAAACACGTGCTTGGTCTTGACGAACGGGGCCTCGCCCACCCAACTTGCACCTTCGCCGCCCATCTGCGTGTAGCCGGCAGTATTGCGGTCCATCCACTGCGCCATGAAATGGCAGCCGATGCCCGACAATGCGCGGCTGCCTTCCGGCAGCAGCGTCCCGGTGTTGTGCGGACAGCCGGAACAGAAATACGGTGTGCGCTCCATCGCCGGTTTTTCTGCGACGCGTGCGCCGAGTTTTTCCTGCTCCTGCACGCGCGCCGCCAATTGCGCGTCATCGACGAGCTCGAGAATGCGCCGCCCGATCGCAATGGCGATTTCATTCGGATCGAGCGCTCCATTGCTCTGGAATAATTCCTGGCCGCGCTCGTCGCGTTTGCCGATGATCTGCGGCATATTCGCGCGGCCATAGCCGATTTCTTTGAGCTGCGTTTCGATTAGAGCGCGCTTTTCTTCTACGACGATGACTTTCTGCAAGCCCTGCAAAAAGCGCACGGCGCCTTCCGGTTCTAGCGGCCACGTCATCGCGACTTTGAACAGCCGCAGCTTGAGCCGCTTCGCTTCGGACTCGTCGATGCCCAGATATTGCAGCGCCTGACGGACGTCCATGTACGATTTGCCGCAGGTCGCAATGCCGAGCTGCGCCTGGTCGGAATCCATCACGGTCTTATCCAGCGCATTGGCGCGCGCGAATGCTTTCACCGCCTCGATCTTGTGCTTGTGCAAGCGCGCTTCTTGATCGAGCGGGACGTCGGGCCAGCGAATGCTCAGTCCGCCCTCGGGCAGTGCGTGATCGGGCGGGAGCTTGATCTGCACGCGCTCGGGGCTGACCTCCACCGACGCCGATGCATCGATCGTATCTTTCATGGATTTCAAGCCGACCCAGCAGCCCGAATAGCGCGACAGTGCCCAGCCGAA